>CALVXN010000005.1 GCA_944371315.1 uncultured Bacilli bacterium
CTTATATAAATTATTATAGCAATTAAAAAAGTAGATCACATTCTATTTTTGTGTCTACTTTTATTTTATCAGTTCAAATTTTAAATATAATACTTCTTTTTAATTTTCATTTTTATATAATTTTTTATATAATTCACTATTTTTCATCAAATAATTGTGCTTTCCTTTAGCTACTACTTTACCATTGTCTATTAAATATATTAAATCTGCATCTATTATGGTAGATAATCTATGTGCAATAATAACCACAGTATGATCAACCACTAAATTATCTATTGCAAGTTTTATTTTTTCTTGATTTTCATTATCAAGAGCACTTGTAGCTTCATCAAACAATAAAATTTTACTTTCTTTAAGTAAAGCTCTAGCTATTGCAATTCTTTGTTTTTGTCCTCCACTTAAATTAACTCCGCCTTCTCCAATAAGAGTATTATATTTATTTGGTAAATTCATTATATATTCATCTATTTCAGCTTTTTTACATACTTCTCGAATTTTTTTTAATGAAATATACTTATCTAAAACTTTAAAATTTTCTATTATACTTCTATTAAATAAAAACGGATCTTGACGAATAATAGCAATATTTTTTCTTAATGATTCTTCATCAAAATCTTGAAGAGGAATGTCATCAATTAAAATTACTCCTTGATCTGGATCAAAATAACGTAACAATAAATTAAAAATAGAACTTTTTCCTTGCCCACTTTTTCCAACTATTGCTATTTTTTTATTTTTAGGGATTATCAAATTTAAGTTTTCAAAAATATTGTTTTCTTCATTACTATATTTAAATGTAACATTTT
Organism: uncultured Bacilli bacterium; assembly: GCA_944371315.1. Lineage (GTDB taxonomy): Bacteria > Bacillota_I > Bacilli_A > RF39 > UBA660 > Onthocola_B. The sequence continues at coordinate 807 of CALVXN010000005.1, forward strand.
TAAATTCAATTATACCTTCTATATCTGTTTTATTTAAATTTCCAAATGTATTATCTTTGTATAATTTGTTATTTATTATTTCATCAACGCGTTCTACTGATACTTTCATTTTTTGATACGATGAAGATACATTCATCGCCAATTCAACTAAATACATAAATCTATATATGTAATAAGTGATTGCTATAAAAAATCCAAATGTATTTTTACCAATTGCAACCAATATTATACATGTTATGAATGCTGCTACTTCTAATATACTGCCCAAAGTATATGTAAGAGCATAATACTTTTCTTCATCAATCATTTGTTTTTTATTTTTAAAAAATATTATATCAATTATACTTTTAATATTTTTATTTATATTTTCTCTTATTCCTAATGCTCTTATTTCCCTTATCCCTCTAATTGATTCATTTACCTCAGAAATGGTTTTATCTTTTTCCTTGGTTATTTCCTTTTGGTTTTCTTTTATTAACGGTAAGTATTTAGATGAAAAATAATAAAATATAATAAAATATATTATTATTTCTAATGCTATCACCCATGAGTTAAATAAAATATAAATAAATATTAGTAATGCGGATAAAAAAGTTGTTCCTGCATTTATTAAATGTCTAAATGTTTCTGTTATCGAGCTGGCATCATTTGTTATTCTATTTATATATTCACCACTTGATTTTTCTTCAAATGCTCTTGCTGGTAATAAACCTACTTTATAATATACTTCATAACTTATCTTAGACATAACATTCATACTTACTTTTTTTATTGAAATTTTCCCTATTTTTTTAAATACCATATTGTCTAAAATTGATAATACTAAATAAATTATTAATATAATTATTGCTAAAGTATAATTTTTATTAGTAGCATAATCTAGTGATTTTCCAATTAAATATCCAAAACTTATTCCTATTATCGAACTAATAAGCAAAAAAATAAAAGATTTAATAAAAAGCAATTTTTCATTATAAAAATACCTTTTAAAAAATCTTATTACTTCTTTTGTTTTCATTTTATTCACCCTTTTTTATCTTTTTTTGTAGTTCAAATAAATAATTTAATGCCATTATTGGTGTTGTGTTCATTAAATCTAAATCTTTTATACTTTCTTTTATTATATCATCTTTTTCTGTTTTTGGCTCTAAATCCATGCTAAGTTGAACTTTTTCTACTGTATTTTTCTTTTTAGCATTAGTTTCATATTCATTTAATATTTCATTTGCTCTATTTAATAATTTTTCAGGCATATGAGCAAGTCTTGCTACATGTATTCCGTAGCTCTTATCTACTGCTCCATTTTTTATTTTATGTAAAAATGTAATTGACTCACCATTGTCTATTGCACTTACATGAATATTTTTTATATTTTTATATTTTTTATCTAATTTTGTAAGTTCATGATAGTGAGTAGAAAATAAAGTGTAGGCTTTAATATTTTCACTTAAATATTCAAGTATTGCTTGTGCTAAACTCATTCCATCATATGTTGCCGTTCCTCTTCCTAATTCATCAAATAATATTAAACTGTTTTTTGTAGCTTTACATATTGCATTTCTTGCTTCATTCATTTCGACCATAAATGTTGATTCGCCACTTACTAAATCATCACTAGCTCCAATTCTAGTAAATATTTTATCAATAATAGGTAAATTAGCACTACTTGCCGGAACAAAAGAACCTATTTGAGCCATTATAATAATAATTGCTAGTTGCCTCATATAAGTTGATTTACCACTCATGTTAGGTCCAGTTATTAATAACGTATTTATTCCATTATCCATTATACAATCATTTGGAACATATTCTTCTTTACTTACTATTTCTACTACGGGATGTCTTCCATCTTTTATATTAATAATACCTATTTCATTTAATGTAGGTCTTACAAAATTATATTCTTCACTACAAGTTGCAAGAGAAACTAAGACATCAATTTCACTTAAAGTATCAGCGGTTTTAAACAATAGTGGAACAACATTTTTTATATTATTTCTAATTTTACAAAATATTTTATATTCCAATGCTATTATATTTTCTTCGGCATTTAAAATTAATGATTCTTTTTCTTTTAAGGCTGGTGATATATATCTTTCACAATTTACTAATGTTTGTTTTCTATACCAGTTAAATTCTTCTTTTACTAAATTCTTTTGACCATTTGGAACTTCGATATAATAACCAAATACTTTATTAAATCCTACTTTTAAACTTTTAATTCCAGTTTCTTCTTTAATTTGAGCTTCAAAGCGTGCAACAAAATCTTTACCACCACTTCTTATATCTCTTAATTCATCTAACTCTTTATCATATCCATTTTTTATAATTCCTCCTTCTTTTACACTAATTGGAGGATCTTCTGCTATTGCTTTATCAAGCATTTCAAAAATATCAAAATGTGAATTTATTTCATAGTCAAATCCTAACTTTTCTATTTTTTCTTTTATAGCTGGTAGGACACTTAAACTATTTTTAAATTGTAGTAAATCTCTGGCGTTTAAATTGCCATTTATTGTTTTACCTGCTAACCTTTCTATATCATATACTTCATTTAATAAATTTTTAAGTTCATCTTTAATTATAAATTGATTATTTAAGGTTTCTATTTTTTCATATCGACTATTTAACTCTTTTATATCTTTTAAGGGATTTAATAACCAATTTTTAAGTTTTCTGCTTCCCATCGCAGTTTTACATTTATCAAGTAACCATATTAATGAATATGTTCTTTCTTTTAATCTTATTGTTTCTACTAATTCAAGATTTCGAACAGTATGAATATCCATACTTACATATTTACTTTTTTCGATTATTTCTAATTTTTTTATGTAACTTAAATCTTTTAATTGTTTAATATCTAAATAATAAAATAAATGACTAACTCCACTTCTTACGCGTGGATCTATGATGGTATCTAATAACTCATTATATTTATCTTCTAAAAATTCACCATTTATTGACACTTCAATTTTGTATGTATTTTTTAACAAGTCTATCAATTGAGTATTTAAATTATCTAATAATACTACTTCTTTAATATTATAATTTAATATTTCATTTAATAAAGTATCAATATTATTTTCAATTGTAAGTGATGCTAAATATCCCGTTGAAATGTCTAGAATTGTCATAATTATTATATCTTGAAAAAATAATATTCCTGCAATATACGATGAATCTCTTTCATTCAATAAGTCATTATCTGCAATAGTTCCTTTACTTATTACATCAACTATACCCCTTTGAACCATTCTATTTCCAACATCCTTTGGATCTTCTAATTGTTCACATATAGCTACTTTATATCCTTTATTAACTAATTTTTCAATGTATGATTTAACATTATTATGAGGAACTCCACACATCGGAACTCTTTCATCTAGCCCTGCAACTCTACCAGTTAATGTTAATTCTAGTTCTTTTGATGCTAATAATGCATCATCAAAAAACATTTCATAAAAATCTCCAAGACGATAAAAGACAAGTTCTTCTGGATACTTATCTTTTATTTCCATGTATTGTTTCATCATGGGACTTAATTTATTTCTATCTACTTCACTACGTTTCATAATACTTCTAAAACTCCCAAAAGTATTATATCACGTATTGCAAATTATTTAAAATGTTTTAACTTTTTCTTTTGCGGCAAAATATAATCATATCTTGTTATACTTATATTAGTGTTAGGTATTTTTACTTTTATTTTTTCATTTGTTACTTTTATATTAATTATATCTTTATCATTTTTTATTTCAAATGGTATTTCTTTATCCATAACTTGATATCCTACACTGGCTTTTGTTTCTTTTAAAATATATTTACCTAATAATAAATTCTCTATTTCTATTATCCCATCATTGTTTGTTATACCTTTTTCTATTTCTTCTGAGTTTTCATTCATTAAAATAAATTCTGTTCCTTCAATCGGATTACCTAATCCATCTACTTTTTTTATTATTAATTTTCCTTTTTTATAATAATTTATTATATTCAAATTTATAGTTTCTATCGCATTTGTTTTATCATTTAATTTTAATTCTATAACATATTCTTCATTATCATTTATAAAATTACCATTATCATTAAATTCTCTTATTATGTATTTCCCTATCAATAAATCATCAAAAATTATTTTTCCAAAGCTATTTGTATTTTTTATGTCTATTAATTCTTTTTTTTCGTTATATATTCCAAATTTTATATTTTCTAAAAATTTTCCATCTTCTGATGTTTTTATAATTTCAATTTTTCCTTTTTTGGGCTCATTAAAAAATTCTAGTTTTATTTCATTTGAGTCTTTAAGTGAAAACAATATACTTTCATTATTTACTTCATAACCATCAATAACCTGTTTATCATTTTCTTTTAATATATAATTTCCAATTGGCAAGCTCTTTATTTTAATTTCACCATTTTTATCTGTTTTAGCATTCATTATAAAAGTCCCATCTTCTTTATATATATTAAATTCTATTCCTTCTATTTGAAGTGTTTTATTAGTTTCTTTATCTTTTTTAATTATATTTAAGTTTGTTTCATTAACTTTAAATATTATGTCAAAATCTTCCGGAATAAAACTGCCTGCTGCTAAAACTTTTTGACTTTCATTATCAAAATATAATATGGGATATTCATTATATAAATTATCTTCTTTACGAAGTGTTATTTTATTTTCGCCAATTATATTTCCAGTAATTATTAACTTGTTATTTTCTATTTTTACACTTTCATTATTTTCAATAATATAATTATTTAAAACATTATTTGTATCATCAAACTTTTTTGTTTCTCCATAAGTAAGTTCTATATTTCCTAAATTTGGTTTTTTATTATGATTTTCTACTAGTTTATATATTTCTGCTATTTCATTCGCAAATATATTTTCATTATTATTACCATTCAAACCATCAGTAAAATAAAACCGAGCATTTTTATCTATTTCTCGCCATATAAGAACCTGTGTAATATAATACCAATAGTCTTCTTTATGATTGTTATATTGATATCCATAGTATGCTATTAGATTTATTTTATTCCATATTTCATTTGAAATGTTTAACTTTTCTAAATAATTATTTTTTACTATTTCATATTTACTATTATTAATTAAACTAATAAATGGCTCTAAACAATATACTGCAACATTATCACTTTTTCTTCTAATAAATATTCCTTGTTTCGTTTTTTCATTACCATGTTCATCTATTTTTCTTATATATACATTGCTTATTTTTTCACCTGTATATATTTCTTCTAATGCATTTGCTTTTACATTTAATGAATAAAATGATAATAAAGCAAGTAATAGTAAGCTTCTTTTTAACATAATTCTCCTTTTCTAATTATTACAATGCTTACTATTTCCTTTAAAAATTCACCTCCTTTTCCCTTTCTATAAATAATTATTTTAAATTTGCTTCTAATTTCCTTTTTATTTTATTTTATTTTTTTACATTTTACTTATTTCTTTTTTACTTAATCCAGTTGCTTTAATTATAGTATCTATTGGCATTCCTAAATTAAGTAAATTTTTAGCTATATTTCTTTTTTCTATTTTTAGTCCTTTTTTAACACCCTTTTCCATGCCCTCTTCTAATGCATCTTCTCTAATTGATTTCTTTTCGATCATTTCATCTAATTCTTGATCATAGTAAAACCTAATTGTTTCCCTTTTTATTAAATCATCTCTTATTTTTTCTGCTTCCATTAATACTTCATCTCCTTTTATAAATTCATTTATTTCTTTTTTTTCATATCTTGTTATTAATAAATACAATAAATATTTTTCTAATTTTTTTATTTTTTTTCCTTCTTTATAATTTTTCTTTTCATATTCTAAATAGATTTCATACACTTTTATTGTTTGGGTATATATATCATTATTTTTATTTTTTAATACATAACTACTAAATTTTTGAGGCTTATCTAATTTGCTTTTGTATGCATTTATATTAAATAATATTAAATTTTTTTCCTCATCCCAATAAGTTTTGCTTGCAAATATGGCACATAAATATTTTAATTTATTTTCTTTCATTTTTTTATAATAGTTTCTATTCATTTCAAATACTATTATTATATTATCTATGCTTATCATACAATCGGTCATTTTCTTTTTTTCTTTATTTGCATTTTCCGTTATTATTTCTGAATCTAATATTTTTAAATTTTCCCTTACATATTCTTTATCTATTTTTAATAATTCTGAAACTATACTTATTAAATAGTTAAAACATTCTTTGCTTTTAAAATATATTTTAAATAATGTATCATATGTTAAATCTAAACTTTCCAACAAAACCTCCCTTTATTTTTCCTACATTTTACTTATTTCTTTTTTACTTAATCCAGTTGCTTTAATTATAGTATCTATTGGCATTCCTAAATTAATTAGATTCTTAGCAATATTCTTTTTCTCTTTTTCCATGCCCTCTTCTAATGCATCTTCCCTAATTGATTTCTTTTCTATCATTTCATCTAATTCTTGATCATAGTAAAACCTAATTGTTTCTCTTTTTATTAAATCATCTCTTATTTTTTCTGCTTCCATTAATACTTCATCTCCTTTTATAAATTCATTTATTTCTTTTTTTTCATATCTTGTTATTAATAAATACAATAAATATTTTTCTAATTTTTTTATTTTTTTTCCTTCTTTATAATTTTTCTTTTCATATTCTAAATAGATTTCATACACTTTTATTGTTTGGGTATATATATCATTATTTTTATTTTTTAATACATAACTACTAAATTTTTGAGGCTTATCTAATTTGCTTTTGTATGCATTTATATTAAATAATATTAAATTTTTTTCCTCATCCCAATAAGTTTTGCTTGCAAATATGGCACATAAATATTTTAATTTATTTTCTTTCATTTTTTTATAATAGTTTCTATTCATTTCAAATACTATTATTATATTATCTATGCTTATCATACAATCGGTCATTTTCTTTTTTTCTTTATTTGCATTTTCCGTTATTATTTCTGAATCTAATATTTTTAAATTTTCCCTTACATATTCTTTATCTATTTTTAATAATTCTGAAACTATACTTATTAAATAGTTAAAACATTCTTTGCTTTTAAAATATATTTTAAATAATGTATCATATGTTAAATCTAAACTTTCCAACAAAACCTCCCTTTATTTTCCTACATTTTACTAATTTCTTTTTTACTCAATCCAGTTATAGATGATATTAAATCTATTGATAAACCATGTTCTTTCATACTTTTAGCATTATTTATTTTTTCTTTTTTTAAACCCTTTTCCATTCCAATTTTTGTTGCATATTCCAATTTCATGTTTTCTTCTAATCTTCTTTCATATTCAGGGTCAAAATCCCATATGAACTCTTCATTTTCTTCTAATCTTTTTCTTTCTTTTTCTATTTCCATTAATACTTCATTTCCCTTTATTAATTTTTTTATTATTTTTTCACCTTCAATACTTGTTAAATACAAATATAATAAATACTTTTCTAATTTACTTATTGTAAATTCATCATACCATTTTTTATATATTTCAACAAGACTTATTTCATATATTTTTATAGCGTCAGTATATAAATTTTCATAGTTTTCTTGTAATTTATATTCACTTCTATTTTCAATATTTTTAAATCTATTTATGTTTACTAATATTATCTTCTTTGGTTCGTATTTTTCACCCTTTCTAAAACAATTATTATATGTTGATGTTACATATCTTAATTTTAATTCTCTATAATTTTCATAATAGCTTCTATTCATTTCAATTATAATTACAAATTCATCTATTAATATTATACAATCAGATATTTTTCCTTTTTCTTAGTAAAATCAATATTTTTGTGCACATATTCCTCCCTTCACTTATATATCTTTCTTATTTATTTTTACTTTCCTTTTTTAAACAATAAAAAAACAACTTTTTTAGTTGTTTAAGTATTCTAATGCTTCATCAAAAGTATTTACCCCATGTATATCTATATCTAAATCAAATTCTTCTTTAACTTTTATCGTTTCTTCATAATTTTCCATTGGACAAATAAATATATCAGCATCATTTTTTACTGCTCCTAGTATTTTATATTTAACTCCATCTATTGCACCAACTTCACCATTAATTTCAATTGTTCCAGTTCCAACAATAGTTCTTCCTTTTGTAATATCTTCTTTTGTTAATGCATTATAAATTGCTAAACTAAGCATTAATCCTCCACTAGAACCTGATTCACTTGCTTTTGTTTTAACATCAATCGAAGGATCAGTTTCATATTCATAAGTAGTTAAAAAAGATATTCCAACCTTTAATCCATCAGCTGTTTCATATATTTTGGCACTACATTCCTTTTCTTTATTATTTCTTATTACTTTTAATTTTATGGTATCTCCAGCTTCTTTTTCATTTACAATTTTTTTTACTTCATCTATATTTGTTACTTCAACACCTTCAACACTTATAAGCTCGTCATACATTTTTAAATCAGTTTCTGCATCATCTGCTATATATATTATATTATTTACTTTTTTAGTTATTTTTAACTCTTTTCCAGCCTTTTCATAAGCAAGTATAGTTGCATTATTAATTGATGATTGCATATATAATTTTTCTAATTCTATTAAATCATCTACTGATTCGTCTTCCCTAGTTATTTCGTCTTTATCTATTAAATCCCAATTAGGTATAATATATGAAAGTAAAATCATCGGAGCTGTTCCTTTGACAAGGGATACATAACTCATATTAAGTGACCCATCAGATTCATAAGCATCATCGACACTTATTCTTTTTTCTAAATTAACTATTCCCCCAGGAGTATATATTACATAAGGAAATTCATAAAAAAACAAAAAAATAATTATACCCCAAATAATTAAAAATTTATAATTTTCAACAATAAAACTTTTTATACCATCATATAATTTATTAAACAATTAAATCACCTAATTAATTATAGCAAAAAAAGGATAGTTATATGAAAAAAAATATTATTTACTTGACAATACTTGGACTACTATTTCTTATTTTTAAAAATTATAATATTGTTTTAGAAAGCTCTATTACTGCTGTAAATTTATGGCTATATAAAGTTTTCCCTTTTCTTTTTATAATGATTATAATAAATGACTTATTAATTAATCTTGATTTTCAATCATTATTTAAAAATACAAGTATTTATATATTTATTATGTCTTTATTAAGTGGTAGTCCTACTTCTGCAGTTATAATATGTAATTTATATAAAAATAATAAAATAACTAAAAATAATGCTAATGTTACTCTTTTATTTACTTACTTTGCTAATCCTTTATTTTTATGGACTATCTTAAATTCTATTTTTAATTCTAAAATAATTTCTATTAAACTTATTTTAATTCATTATATATCTAATCTAATTATATATTTTATAGTAAAGAAAAAACTAGATAAATCAATTACTTATAATAATAAGATAAATATTAATATATCTAGTTCCATTAAAAAAGCAATGACTACAACTACTATGGTTCTAGGGGCCATTACTTTTTATCTAATTATTAGTAATATATTATCTTTAAATTTATTATTTAAAGGTTTACTTGAAATGACTCAAGGTTTAAATGCTTTAATTAATTATAATTCTTATTTTAAAGAGCTTTTAGCAATTCTTTTCATATCCTTTGGGGGTTTATCTATCCATACCCAAGTTAAATGCATTTTAGATGAAGAAAATATCTCTTATAAATATTTTTTAAAGGGAAGAATTATGCAAACATTAATTGCATTAGGACTTATTATATTAACTAGTGCATGGATCTGATGGTGAAGAACATGTTGCTCCAAGACAATTTATATTTGTGGTTACTAAATCATCAAGTTTCCCAATATAATTTATTATGATATCATCAAGAGTATTATTATTACATAATTTATTCTTTTCATTAGTTGTATGTATTTCTATATCTATTGATAAACTATAATAATTTTTTCCAGAAGCATTATTGTCCTTCATATAATATACATTTGCTTTTTTTGTGTATATTGTTCCACCTTCAATATTCCATGCTCTACTTTCACCATCACTATCAGTATATTTTATCTTTTTTTCTTCTGCTTCTATTTTAGAACTAGTTCTATCAGTAAATTCAATATTAATAACTAGTTTAGTTTCATTACTTCCAGAATCATTTATACTAGCTATATTTTTATTATTTAAGTCATTTCCTATCATTCTAAGTATTTCTGCTCTATTTATTTGATTATCCTTAGCATATGTATTATTTGCCTCAGCATCATTTAAATCTATTAATAACTTTATCATAAATAATAACACAACAGAAATTAATGCAATACTTATTATTAATTCAGCAAGGGTAGTTCCTTTTTTATTCATGACTAACCTCCGATTATATATGGATCCATTTCTGATCCACTACCACTAATATATCTATTACTATTACTTAATACTACAACTGGTCTAACACTATATGTATTAGTTATTTCACCAGATGCAACATTCCCACTAGTATCTATATAAAAGAAATTTTTTATATTATTAAAGTCTCTTACCATTGTCCACATATTAGGTACATTTTTAAGCCAGTTATTTGCAGTATTATATTCATTTACTTTTTTAACCCAATCACCTGGTGCTGCAGCATAAGCATAATCACTTATATATAAAAGACCAACTTTACTATATACTGCTCCATATGCATTACTATTTTCACCTAGCTCTAAGCTATATACCCCATTAGCAGTTAAATCTAATTTTATATCTTCATCACTTGGCACATACCAATAATTATTATCTATTGCATCTTCAACATCTACCAATGTATTTAAATATTCATCAGTTAAATAATCAGTATATAAATTACTTGTTACATAATCATTTTTATTATTATCAGTATATGTTCTAGTTGTAATAGCTTCATTTCTAATTATTTTTACTTTCCCATTAATTACACCAATTATTCGCCATAACTCATTATTGAATTTTACATAATTACTTGGATTAGATCCACTATATCTATAATTATTATCATTTGCTCCATTTGTTAAATCAGCATCATGATAATAAAGTCCATTTTCTCCGTCAGTAGTATATACTTCATTTATTATATAACTAGCAAAACTACTAATAGCAATTTCATCTTTTATTTTTTCTTTTATTCCATTTAATAGTGTTCTATTACTTACTAAATTATTTACTATAAATAAAAGCATTAATAAAAATACTAAAAAAAATGAATAAACTGTTGTTGTTGAAATAAAACCTTTTTTATTCATAGCTTCACCTACAAACCTAATGATACAAAATAATTACGACAATTTGTATCAACTCTTGGAGTGCATTTAGTAATTTTACCATCACTATCTACTTTTTCACTATATTCAACTACTAAATAATAATCATGTTTTGTATCATTTATTGATTTAATATAATTTGTTAAGTTATATGCATTATCTGTTGCATTAAAATAACATTTACCTGATGTTTCACTTCCATCACATTCATCTATATAATTTCTTTTAACTAAAAACATTTGATTAACCTTAAAATTATTTAATATATTTTCTAACGTATTATTCATATTTTCCGCTAATTGTGCTTCATTAAAAAAGTTATCAAATGCATTTCCTATTGACGTTACATATGATTTTTTAAATGCTTCACTTTTAACATATTCAATATTAGCGTTTTCTTCTAAAAATCTTTTTATATAATTAGTTTTATAGATATATGCTACATCATCATAATACACTCTTGTTTCTTCTTTATCAATTATATTATTGTAAGAATTATATAAATATAATAAAGAAGTCGACAAAACAAGAACTGTAACAATAGTTTCAATAAATACAAAACCTTTATTTTTCATTATATCCCTACTTTAATAATTATTTTATTTTTTTCTACTAATATATTATATTAACTATATTATCAATAGAATATGTTGGAGTATTGAAAGTTTAAATTTAGCAACAAGTCCTTTAACACTAATTAATTTTAAGAACATTTAATACTGTTCTTTGCTTTTAAAGCCATACCAACGATAAAATTAAATGCTTATTTATTATTTTTTGTTGATAAGTCCGACCACGTCGGTTTGAGATGCCGACGTGGCCTTTTTTAGGTTTCTCACACCGCAATTCTAAATGGCGAATCCTTTGTCCCATTTCCACTGGCATACGGGATATTAGACTTCAGATAAAAGACAGGCCTAACAGAATAGCCATTATACGCGTAGCTAGTGTAGAGATTGCCGTTATAATTAAAGTTAAACACATCGCTGGAGGCGGACGAATTCGGGGTCATTGTCCATTCATATAATCCCATATATAGCCAATTATTTTCCTTTATTGTTAATGAACTATATGAATTTAAATTTGTTTTCCATGCATCAGAATAAGCTGCATATCCATAATCACTTACATACATTAATCCTATTTTTGTAGAATTACCATTTGCATTTTCTGGTCCATATGTTGTTGGATTACTTCCATATCCTGAATTATTTCTCTCACCCGTATAAAAACTTTTTGCTGTATTACTAGAAGATGTCATCCCCCCCAAATGCCATGTTGAATCCTCTATCATATCACTCCATGAATTTCCTAAATAAGATATATAATTTGTATTTAAATTTATTTTATTTAATTCACTTGTTGTCCAATTATTTGATCCATATGAACTTACACTTTTATCATAATTCCATCTATATGCCACAATCGTGCTTGTATCCATACTTCCTTTATAATTTGAAGTTGAAGATGTATAATTTCCTTTATAATCTCTTCCATTAATTCCAAGCATTGCGCTTGTTGTATAATCTGCTTTTATTAATTTAACATTATATTCTCCATCATTATCTTCATCAAAGACACCAATTATACGATACAAATATTCATCTGGGCAAGTATCAGCATCACTTCCAAAACACACATAATTATTTGGATTAGCCCCACTATATCGATACGAATTATCACCAGCTTCTTGATCTGCATTTGTGTAGTCACCTACTCCATCATGATAATATAATCCATTTTCTCCATCAGCAGTATAAACCTCATTAATAATATAACTTGCAAAAGTTTTATATTCATCTTTCTTTAATAATATAGATGCATTTAAACTTTTTCCACCATTTTCATGTTGGTTTGTTTCTAAATTTATAAATGTTACTTTAAATGTCCAATTTTGAATAGTTGGATTAGTGCTACTACTAGATGATATTTCATAAAGCGATGCAACATTATATAAATCATCAGCTGTTGTAATATCAAAGCCAGTAACTGTTGAACCATCAGCATTAGTTGCTGTAACATAATTAAGGCCACTTAAACTAGTAATTTCTTCTCCTAAAGGATTAGTAATAGTTAATACTATTTCTGGTGTTTTTTCTGGAGTAGTATAAACATAATTATTAGAATTTATTCGAAAATAAACATAATAATTATATGTTGCAGTCTTATTGGTTGAATTAGCAACTAAACTAGCAGTCCCTGTTGCTTGATCTGATAAACCACTTCCACCTTCAGTAACATTAAATTGTGTTGGATTTAAATCAATTTCTTTATCTACACTAAATTTTAAATTATCTGTTGTATCTGCACCTATATTTACATTACCTGTTGCTCCCCCAGATATTTGAGCAATTACATAAGCAAAAGATACACCAATAAATAAAATTAAAAGTAAAGATAAAAGTAATATTTTTTTGTTTTTTAAATATGTTTTTACCTTGTTCATATTATTACCTACCTTACTATAAAAATGATAACAAAAAATTACTTAAAAAGCAATTATAAAATAACAACATATAATACTGTAGGTGATAATATGTATCCATGTGGAAAAAGACCTGGTGGAGGTCTTACAATACTTATTTTATTTGTCTTAGCTATCCTTATTTTTTATCAATTAATTATTACTTTAATTCTTCCTTTTAGATGGAATATATTTGTTTTATGTTTAGAAGTTTTTTTATTTTTCTTCTTCTTGGGAAGAATAATATGGCCTTATTAATTCTTCTGTTTTAAATACATAATCTATTACTTTATTATTTTCCTTACATTTTAAAAATTCACTATCTGCATTTTTTATTTCTGGGGGTAATGTAATTAATATAAAAAGTAATTTTTTTTCATGTTCTAGCAAAGGAAATTTATGTAAATACCTTTCTAATCCTTCAGCAAAATGAATATTTAAATATTCATTTTTATAAAGTTTTACTAAATCTATTATTGGAGTATCTATTAAATAATCATCCCAACTTATTAATACTTCCCTTTCCCCTCTTAAATAATGATCTAGTGATAAATTATTATGAACTACAGCTACTCTAATTTTAGTCTCTCCTTTTATTAATTCATACCACTCATCTAATTCTTGTTCGCAAAAATCTAATGCTGCATTAATTTTATAAAAGTTACGCATAAGTTGATAATTAGATGGAGACATATAAACTTCACTAAAACCCATTTCATATAAAGTATCATAGTAGTTTTTTAAATAACTTATATTACTTTTTATATCTTCATATATAGCTTTATACGTATCTTCACTTACTTCTTTAAAATAACTAGTTTTATTATGCAAACTGGCAATAATATCTATTATATCATCAGCCATTTGTTCTTTTGGCATTCTTATACTATCTACATATTCAAATACATTAACTTCATCTCTTGATGCATCAATTAATTTAGGAAAATTCATAAAACCCCTACTTATTAAGTAATTGTATAATTCACTTATATCTTTTTTCTTAGGCTTTATAATAAAATCCCCACTTGTTGTTTCAAGCAATGTTGCTTTTCCTTTTAATGTATATCTATAAGGCTTATAAATTGATTTTAATACTTCTAAGCTTTTATTCATTTATTTCTGGAATAATTATTTTATCTCCAACAGATACTTTACTTATATCATTGTATTCTTCTAAAATTGATGTATTAGTATTATATTTTGCACAAATAGAATCTATTGTATCATTACTTTGCATGATATGAATATTATAAGTTATAAAAGATTCTTCTTTTTCTAATGTAGAACTTATAACTGTTTCTTTTTCTTCTTCTGATACAGTATCTCTTTGTTCTTCAATATCTTCTTTTTCTTCCATTTTTTCTTCTATCACTTCATCATTCCTTTCTTCCTTTTCTTCTAAATCAATATTATCTAACATATCTTCTAAAGTTTCATTTGCATCCTCAACACTTTCAAACACTTCTTCTTTTAATAAATTTGCTTTTATACTATATTCAATATTTACTTTTAACGTATTTTTATCTATTAATTCATAAGTAAAATCTTCAATAGCAAAATCTAGAGAATCAGTATCTATTTTATTAGTTAAATCAACTGAAAATGGTAAAACTTTCTCAAAATTTTCCTTATTTACACTTACCTCATGAGTTTTATATTCTCCTGATACTATAAAGTTACCTAAAACACCTGATTCATTAACTGTGTATTCATGTTCTAATGAAATACTTAATATTTCACTAATATTTGATGAAAATTTAATATCTTTAGTAAAAGGTATAGTTAAATTCATTTTATCCTCCTTGCTAAAATACTATGTATTTTTTAAAAATTTATGATATAATATAATGCATTCGTGGGGGTTGTCATGAAAGAGATTAAAAAAAGTGAACTTTTAAGTTATCCTGAATTTAGTGAATCTATTTATTGGAGTCAAAAAAATACTTTATATAAAATATGTAAATTATTACCAGTTGAACATGAACGAATAGAATTTCTAAAATTTATTTATAAATTAGATATTCCAGGTTTAATTAAGCCATTAGATTTATTAAGTAATGAAAAAATATATGGTTATGAAATGCCTTATGTTGATGGGACTACCGTAGATAAAGTCTTAGTTGCCTCAACTACCGATATTAACGTAATACAGATAATTAAAGAAATGTTTAATATCTTGGGTAAAATACATGAACATTTCATTTATGGTGATATTAGATGTTCCAATATTATGATTTCTAATAATTTACCATTGTTTATTGATTAGGATTCTGGAAAACCTTTAAATTCCAATTATTGGGTTGTTTCATATTATAATTTATTCATTAAAAGGCAATATGGAGCTAATAAGCTTGAAGATATCGCTAAATTATATATTTGTGCATTATCATTACTCTATCAAATTGATATAGAACTATTTGTTATGCGTTATGGTCCATATGCTTTAAGAGATTTCTTAACTGATGCTAATGTTAATAGCGAAATTGTTAATGCATTAAATATTTTGATTAGGGTTTATGAAGAAGAAAAAGATTCAACAAATTATGATTTTATTGAAATGTTTTCAATTATTAATTTACCTTCTAGTAAAGAAAAAGAATTAATTAGAGCCAGATTAAATCCTTTTATTAGAAAATAACTATTTAGGAGAATGAAATGAAAGAAATTGATAGAAGAATTATTGAAACATTTCCAAAGTTTTCAAAAGATATTTATTGGAGCATGGATAGAACTTTATATAAAATATGTAAATTTGATTTATCTACATTAAATAGAATTAATTTTTTAAAATATGTTTATGGATTAGATAATGTTCCTGGTTTAAATTTACCATTAAGTTTATTATATGATGATGAAATTTACGGCTATGAAATGGCTTATATAAATGGTTCATGTAACATTGATGAGTATATATCGGTATCAAATAAAGATAAAGATGTAAGAAAGATTATATCAAGTATATTTGAAGCATTAAAAGAAATTCATAAATATTTTATATTTATAGATGTTCGCAATTCAAATATTTTAGTTAAAGATAATAGTGCTATATTTATTGACTGGGATTTTGGAATTATTAAAGGGACAGAAGATTATGCAAGATCTTATTATCGGGTATTAACAAGAAAATATATAGGAACTGTTTTAGAAGATTTAGTAAAAGCTTTTATTAGTGCTTTATCCCTACTATATCATTGTGATATTGAATTTTTTATGACAACTCATAATTTATTTGATTTACAAAGTTTATTAGAAAGTATAAATGCCGATAAAGAAATTATTCATTGTGTAAAATTATTTACTGGATTGTATGTTTATGATGAAAGAGTTAAAGATTTTGACTTTACAAATATGTTTTTAAATGTTAATTTACCAACTAAAAAAGAAAAAGAATTAATTAGAGAAAGGATTCGTCATATTAGAAAATAACGAATTGAGGTGTTTTATGATAGAAATAGATAGAGAAATTATAAAAACTTATCCTAAGTTTTCTTTAGGAATATATAAAGGTGAAAATAATGATTTATATAAAATATGTCCTTCATTTCCTGATAAAGAGCAAAGAATAAATTTTTTAAAATTTATGAATAGTTTTAAATCTTTTCCAGGAGTTTTATTACCAACAGATTTATTATGTGATAGAGAAATTTACGGATATAAGATGCCTTTTATAAGCGATGCCCAAGATATATCTTTATTAGTATCTCGTGATGAACAAGATAAAGATGTTAGAAAAATAATCTTAGATATATTTGCAATTTTAAAAGAAATACATAAATATTTTATTTTTAATGATATTCGCACTTCTAACATTTTAATTAAAGATGATAGTGCTATTTTTATTGACTGGGATTTAGGAATAATTAAAAATTCTACTGATAAAGCATGCTGTTATTATTATACTTATAATATATCGTATATAGGAACCATTTTTGAAGATATTGTTAAAGCTTTTATTAGTGCTTTATCATTATTTTATCATTATGATTTAGAAATTTTTATGAAAAAACATAGCATTTTTGATTTAAGAGAATTATTACTTAATGCAAAAGCCGATAGAGAAATAATACATACAATAGACATTATAATTGATATATATTTTAAAAAAAGAAAAATGGAAGAACTAGATGTTGTAGGTTTATTTGAAACAATTGATTTACCTAGTAAAAGAGAAAAAAATAGAGTTAGAAAAAGAATAAAATCTCAAGTTAATAAGTAACATTGAGATTTTTTATTTTATAAACATTGCATCACCAAAAGAGAAAAAACGATAATTATTTTTTATAGCAAACTTATATGCATTTAATATATATTCTTTACTTGATAATGCTGAAACTAACATTAATAAAGTGCTTTTAGGTAAGTGAAAATTAGTAATTAGTCCATCAATTGCCTTAAACTTATATCCTGGATAAATAAAAATATCAGTCCATCCACTACATGCTTCAAATTTGTCATATTTACTTCTAACAGTTTCTAAAACTCTTGTTGAAGTTGTTCCAACTGCATAAATTTTACCTTTACATTCATTTAAAGTTTTGGCAGTTTCTTCATTTATTATGTAGTATTCGCTATGCATTTTATGTTTTGTAATATCAGTTTCTTCAACTGGTCTAAATGTTCCAAGACCTACATGTAAAGTTACATAACATATAGTTATTCCCTTTTCTTTAATTTGATTTAGTAGTTCTTTAGTAAAATGTAGCCCTGCTGTTGGTGCTGCAGCAGAACCAATATTTTTAGCATAAACTGTTTGATACCTTGACTCGTCTTCCAATTTTTCATGTATATATGGAGGAAGTGGCATTGTTCCTAACTTATCTAATATTTCCATTAGAATACCTTCATATATTAATTCCACTTCAACTATTCCTTCATCCATTTTTTTTATGACTTTTGCTTTTAGTAAACCATTTCCAAAAGTTATAATTGTTCCCTCGCGTAATCTTTTTTGAGGCCTTGATAAACACTCCCAATTATTATTTTCAATATTTTTCAATAGTAATAATTCTATTACTGCTTTTGTGTCTTCTTTTTCCCCAATTAATCTTGCTGGAATAACTTTTGTATCATTTAATACTAAAATATCATCTGGAGTAATGTAATCTATTACATTTTTAAATATATCTTCTTTTAGTTCTCCATTATTTTTATCCATGATTAATAATTTTGAATCGCTTCTATTTTTAAGAGGAGTTTGAGCAATTAATTCTTGTGGTAAATCATAGTTGTATTCTTCAATATTCATTTTATTAATTCCTCAAACTTTCTTTCTAATTCATCATTAATATCATCAATTGTTCTAATAACATCATCTTTAACACAATCTATTTTTATATACCCATATCTTTCAGTTAATTCTAAATATGCATCCTCTGCTCTTTTTAAATGGTCTTTATTTGATTCATGTTGATCAGCAGACTCACTTCTACTCTTTTTAAGTATTGCAGCATATTCATATGGCATATATAAAAATATTACAGCATCTGGTCTAGGTAATTCCATTATACCAAATTCAAGTTCATCTAATTTTTCATACATTTTTACTCTTTCTTCTTTAGTATTTAGTTTTCCTCCTTGATGAGCCATATTTGATTCAACATATCTATCAAGTAAAACTATATCACCATTATTTAAATGATTTTCTATTTCTTTGATATTATAACGACGATCTGCTGCATAATAAGCTGATGCTACTAATGCATCAACATTTGCTGCTCCCTCAGGAAACCAACCATCACATATTTGTTTTTTACCCAAATATGGTCCTCCAACAATTTTACCCGTTGGGCAATCATAATTTGGAAAACTAAAATTATATATTTTTACATTCTTTTTTGCAAATTTTTCAACTAACTTCTTTACTTGTGTTTCTTTTCCTGAACAATCTGTTCCTTCAATTACTATTAACTTACCTCTCATATTACTAACACTCCCTTATATTTTATTTTTTAAATTAATACCATCTTTAAAATTACATTTACTATAACATACAAAATCTTTAAATGTGCATCTTGCTCCTTTTAAATAATTTTTTATATCTTCTTTTAATGGATTATTACTTTTTTCTAGAGTCTCACTATATTTATGCAATGTATTTTTTGTTTGATTCATTATTTCAAGCTGAGCACAACTGCATAATCGTTCTTTACATTTTAATATGAAGTTTTCATATGTTCCACGTTCAAAAATTGTTATCAACCTACCACATGGATAAACATCTTTTACGCTTTTTATATCTTCTAACCATTCATTTTTTAATGCATCATCATCAAGCAATATTGGTGGTATAAAATATTTATCATCATCATTAATTTCAATTTTATAGTCTATTGTTCTATGCCTTTGAGCTTGAGCAAGCATTGCAAATGATCCTTCATAAACTGTTGCATAAACATCACCAAAATACTCTTCTTTTTCTTTTAAGTTTGAACCAAACAAAGAAATACTTCTATTTTTTTCATTTTTTAATAAACCTTCATCTAATATATTTAACTTTTCTAATTCATCAATAAATTCTTGCATATATTTAGATAATTTATGAGAAAAGTCATCATTACTCGCTTGCTTTTTTATATATTTTTTAAACCAAGATACTATATAATTAATTTGTCTTAATGATGTAGTATAAATCATTGTTGTTGGCATAAAAACTGTAATTAGATATCTGGCATTTTCTTGAGCCAATTTAGTAATTTTGCTATCACTAAATGTATCTTTATATATTTCCTTTATTTTTCTTTCAAATATTTTTAACCATTTTTCATAAAGTTCTATTTCTCTTTTAGAAATTATACTGTCTTTACCAGCTTCTATTTTTGTATATCTAGCTGATTTTTCACTAGTAGTATATTCTTTTTCATTATTTAATATCATAGCTAATATTTTAGGTATATTAGTTATATTTAAACTCATGTAAATGTGATCATATACACTATGATGCCCATTATCTTTCGTTAGAACTATTCTTCTTTTAGTCTTTTCTTCACTTTCTTCTTTTAATTTATTAAAACCCTCTAAATCATAACAAACTCCTGCAAATTTACCACTAAGCATTAAACACTCATCTAAATCTAATTTACCATCTAATGTATCAAAATAAGACTTTGCAATATCAATTTTTATCATTTTTATTCCCTTAATCATACCATAATGGGTATTTTTTTGTAATTTTTAATACTTCATTTTTCATTTCGTTAATTACATTTTCATCTTTATTATTTTTTAAAGTCTTCGCTATAATTTTACCTATTTTTGTAAAATCGCTTTCTAGTAAACCTCTGGTAGTCATTGCTGGAGAACCTAATCTAATTCCACTAGTAACCATTGGAGATTCGCTATCGTTTGGTATAGCATTTTTATTTACAGTAATATTAATGCTATCTAAGATATTTTGGGCATCTAATCCGGTAATACCACATGAACTTTTAACATCAACTAATATTAAATGATTATCAGTTCCATCGGATACAACGTGAAATCCTTCTTCTTGTAAGCTTTTTGCTAATGCTTTAATATTTTTTAAAACTTGTTCTTGATACGTTTTAAATTCCGGTTGCATTGCTTCATAAAAGCATTGTGCTTTTGCAGCAATCACATGCATTAAAGGACCACCTTGAATTCCCGGGAAAATTACTTTATCAATTTTTTTAGCAATTTCTTCATTATTAGTTAAAATTAATCCCCCTCTTGGACCTCTTAAAGTTTTATGTGTTGTTGTTGTAACGATATCAGCATAAGGAAGTGGTGATGGATGAAGATTTGTTGCAACTAATCCAGCAATATGAGCCATATCTACAAATAAATACGCTCCAACTAGGTCAGCAATTTCTCTAAATTTTTTAAAATCTATTATTCTTGAATAAGCACTTGCTCCAGCAATAATCATTTTTGGTTTTTCTTTTAATACTTTTTCTTTTATTGCTTCATAATCTATTATTTCACTTGCCACATCTATGTTGTAATCAACTATTTCATAATCTTGTCCACTAAAAGACATTTTATGTCCATGAGTTAAATGTCCACCATTTGCAAGATTCATTCCCATAACTTTATCTTTGGGTTTTAATAATGCCCTATATACTGCCATATTAGCACTGGATCCTGAATGAGGTTGAACATTAGCATATTTACAATTAAATAACTTTTTTGCATATTCTATGGCAGTAGATTCAATAACATCAACATTTTCACATCCACCATAATATCTTTTGTTTGGGTAACCTTCAGCATATTTATTTGTTAATATGCTACCTTGTAATTTTAATATATCTTTTGATACATAATTTTCACTGGCAATTAGTTCAATATTTTCTTCTTGCCTAATTCTTTCATTCTTTAATGCATTTTCTAATATTTTATCCATTTTTTATACCCCTTTCATACATAAAAATCAAATTATCTATAATCATTGCAACTGTCATTGGTCCTACTCCACCTGGATTTGGTGTTATATATTTTGCTTTTTTAGACACATTTAAAAAATCTACATCTCCAACTATTTTTCCATCAATTTTAGCAACTCCAACATCTATTATTGTTGCATTTTCTTTTATCATATCTTCTTTTATTAAATGTGGAATTCCTGTTGCACTAATTAATATATCTGCTTTTTTTGTTATATCTTTTAAATTATTAGTTTTAGAATGTGCTATGGTAACTGTTGCATCTTTATTTAGCATTGCTAAACTTAGTGGATGACCTACTATATTTCCTCTTCCAACTATAACAACATTTTCACCGCTTATTTTTATTTTATACTCTTCTAAAAGTTTAATGATTCCTTTAACTGTGCATGGTAAAATTGTATCTACCCCAAGATATAAATTATAAATATTTTCTTTAGTAAATCCATCTACATCCTTTTTAGCATTTATTAAACCACTACACTTATTAAAATCTATTTGACTTGGAACTGGACTTTGTAAAATTATACCTGTAATTTTATTATCACTATTTAATTTATTTATTAATTCAATAAGATATTCTTCTTTTGTTTCTTCATCTAATAAATATTTATCTACTTCTATACCCACATAATTACAAGCAAGTTCTTTGTTTCTTATATATATTTTACTTGCTTCATTATTTCCAACTAAAATAATAGCAAGTTTTATTTTGTAATTATTATCATTTATAATTTTTTTGTTTTCATCTAATATTTTTTGTTTTAAGGTTTTACCATCAAGTATCAAAATAATCCCCCACTTTCAAATAAAGATCTGTTATGATCTATTCCTAAATGTTCATAAGCTTTTTCACATGCAACTCTTCCACTTCTTGTTCTTTTAATAAAACCTTCTTGCAATAAAAAAGGCTCTACTACATCTTCAATAGTTGTTATTTCTTCCCCAATGGCAGTAGATATTGTTTCAACCCCAACAGGTCCGCCATTAAATTTATTAATTAATGCTTCTAAATATTCAATATCAATATTATCTAAACCATATTTATCTACATTTAATCTATCAAGAGAATCTATAGTTGTTTCTAAATTTATTGTAGAATCTCCTTTTACCAAAGCAAAATCACGGACTCTTTTAAATAATCTATTAGCAATTCTAGGTGTTTTTCTACTTCTTTTTGCAAGTTCAACTGCTGCATCATCTTCGATTGGCATATTTAAAACCTTACTTGTTCTTTTAACAATATTTGCAAGTTCATTATCTGAATAAAATTCTAATTTATTAACTATTCCAAATCTATCTCTAAGAGGACTTGATAAATCTCCTGCTCTAGTTGTTGCTCCTACTAATGTAAAAGGAGGTAAATCTATTTTTACACTTCTACTTTTTCCTTCACTACCAATTACTATATTTATTGTAAAATCTTCCATTGCAGAGTATAAAATTTCCTCAATAAATGAAGGTATTCTGTGTATTTCATCTATAAATAAAACATCTCCAACTTCTAAATTTGAAAGTATCGCTGCCAAATCACCACTTTTTTCTATTGATGGACCTGTTGCTGTTTTAATGTTTGAACCCATTTCATTAGCAATTATATGAGCAAGTGTTGTTTTTCCTAGACCAGGAGGACCATACAATAATACGTGATCTAATGGTTCATTTCGCATTTTAGCAGCTTCTATAAATATTTTTAAATTTTCTTTTATCTTTTCTTGTCCAACATACTCTTCTAAATTTTCTGGTCTTATATTTTGTTCAAAGACATCTTCTGGTTTTAAATCTGCTTCAATTATTCTTTCACTCATTTTATACCCTCCTTGTTTTTATTATACAATAGTTCGTATTCATTTTCTATTTTTCTTTTAAAATTTTATCAATATAGTCTTTTACTTCTAACCAATTACTAACTTTCTCATGTTTACTAATGGTTTTTGATGAACAAAATCGCAAGGTTTTTATATTGGCTTTTTTAATTTCATCTAAGACTTTTTCTTTATCATCAATAAATATATCTATATTATTTTTAATACATGCATCAACCTTACTCTCTTGTTTAAAAATTATTTTATCATAATAAATTTCTTTATTACTTAAGTATTTTTTAGTAATAGGAATTAAATTTTCTAAGCCTAAAGAACCTCTTGCAGTAATAAATATTATTTTACAACCATTATCTTTTAAATAATCTATTACTTCTTTTGCACTTTCGTTTAGTTCTACATCATTTTGTATTTTTTCAATATTTTTCCTAATAAAAAAATCAAGTGTTTTTTTATCTAGATTATGATAATCTAAAATACCTTTATATTCTTCATTTTGATGTAAAATTTCATTGGCAAGCTCACTTGTTTTTGTCAAAGTATCATCAATATCAATTCCAATATTTAACATATATTCTCCTTATTATTTTCTTTCTAATATTTATTTTAACATACTTATTTTTTTTTGAATATCCTAAAAATGATATTGTATAATTTTTCTAAATAGTTTATAATTGAATATAGAATAAAGGATATGTGTGATACAAATGTTTAGAGATTTTGACTACGAAAATAAACCTGTTGTAGACATAGTAAACGAAATGATTATCGATGCTATTAATAAAAAAGCATCCGATATTCATTTTGACCCTACTGAAGATTCCCTAAATGTCCGCATTAGAATTGATGGGGAACTTTTAGAATATGCTAAAGTTCCTAATTTCGTCAAAAAAAATCTCTTAACTAGAATAAAAATCATATCTGGAATGAATATTACTGAAACAAGATTACCTCAAGATGGTGCCATAAAAAACTTAACTGATAAATTAGATTTAGATTTACGTGTATCTAGTTTACCTATTGTTGATGGAGAAAAAATAGTTATACGTATTTTAAACTATTCTATGAGCACAGCAGGATTAGAAAATCTTGGATTATCAGATAAAAATTTAGAAAAGATTAATAAATTAATAAAAGTTCCAAATGGAATTATACTTGTAGCTGGTGCTACTGGTAGTGGTAAATCAACTACTGTTTATGCTATGTTACAAGTATTAAATACTGTTTCAAGGAATATTATTACTGTTGAAGATCCAGTTGAAATGAAAATTGCTGGCATTAATCAAGTTCAAGTTATGAGTGATATCGGTCTTACTTTTGGCAATACTTTAAGAAGTATTCTTAGACAAGACCCAGATATAATAATGATCGGAGAAATTCGTGATGATGAAACTGCTCGTATTGCAGTTAGAGCATCTATTACTGGACACCTTGTTTTATCTACAATACACACTAATAATTCATTAAACACTATTGAAAGATTACTAGATATGGAAGTAGAAAGATATTTATTAGGTAGTGCTTTGTCTGGTATAATATCTCAAAGATTAGTTAAAAGATTATGTCCTAAATGTAGAACAAGCCGTCCTACTACTCAATTTGAAAAGGTTCTATTTGAAAAAGTTTTAAATCAAAAAGTAGATCAAGTTTATGCTCCTCATGGATGTAGTGAATGTATAAATGGATATACCGGTCGAATTGCATTACATGAAATACTAATAATGAATCAAGAAATACGCGATGCTATTACAAACAATATTCGTAAAAATGAATTAAGACATCTTGTTTATGATCGTAGTGATGTTACGAGTTTACTTAAAGATGGTCTTGAAAAAGTTGTTGCAGGTCTTACTAGTATTGAAGAGATATTAAGAGTTATCGATGTTGATGAAGATATCGGGGAAGATGAAGAAGATATTAAAGCAGCATTCATGGGAAAACCACAAGAAGTTAACGAAACTATGGATATTGTATCTAATGATGAAATTGAAACATTATAAAACCAACTAATAAAAGTTGGCTTTTTTAATCTCTATTTATTATGTGTTTAAAGCTATTATCCAAAATTATATCTTTTATAAGATTTGGTTTTATATTTAATTTAATATAGTCATCTTTTTTAAACCATTTCATCTCCATTAAAGGATTTTCTAAATTTATAAAATTACCTTTATCAAAATATTTTTTATCAATTTCTATTTCATATATAAATAAGTATTCATGTATACAATTTTCTTTTATTTTATAAAAATTTTCTACAATTCTAACTAATTTTAATTCATTGTCTTTTATATCCCAATCAAGTTCCTCTTTTAGCTCTCTAACAATTGTTTTTTTACTGTCTTCATTAAATGATACTCTACCACCAGGAATACTATAATAATCTTTATCTTTTCTTTTACTTATAAAATAATTATCTTGATATTTAATTAATGCTGAACTTCTTATATTTAATTTTAAGTTATCTTTAATATTTATACTTAAATCCATTATATATGGAATCTCCTTTCTAACTCATTTTTTACTTGTTTTTTATTAAATACAAATAGAAATGCTAAAATTATTACACTTATTATTACTGATATGTAACTTGGCCAGTAAACTGTTACTTTATCAAAGATTAAAAGAATACCTGGAACTAAGCCAATCATAGAATTAATACTAGCGTAAAATATAAATTCCTTAGCTAATTTTTTTCTAAATAAACGCATTATTAATATTGCCATTGTATAAATACTACATAAAAATGGTAAACAATAGTTTATACTCCACATTTTAAAACCAGTGGAGTAATCCCAAATACATGATAATATAATTATTAAAATTATTTCCGTAAATAACATTTTCATAAAATGTTTTCTTCCCTTTAATGCTGTTAGTAATGTTAACCAAAAGCAAATAATTCCTAATATTACAAATAATGACCATGATATTTTTTTACTTATTGTCCAATTTATAAATAAGCAAATAACTATTGCAATTATTGAACATACCTTTATTACATTATATAATAGTTCATGATTTTTATAATTATAATCTATTTTAGGAAAGACATCATATGTATTTTCCATTATTATAGGAGTATTGCATAACGGACATATTTTAGCACTACTTTCTATAGTTGCTTTACATCTTAAACATTTACTCATTTTTTTCACCTATCTTATTAGTATTTATGGTAATATTTACCCCTTCATTTATTAAATATCTAAAAAAATTCTTTTCTATTTCACTATTGATAAATTGAGACGAAAAACTTAAAAGTAACTTATCTAAATAACTACACATACATATTTGTATTTTAGATGTGCTGATAAATACATCAAAATAATCAATATAATCTTGATAAATTTTGGGAACTTCAATAATACCTATATTTGATAAAGTCATTGTTTGATAAAAATCTGTCCATTTATATGCGTATCTTAAAATAAAATCTTTAATAAATATTGGAATAAGTCTTAATATGAATATATCTTCTAAAATTGCCATGTTATTCATTTTGCTTTTTACATTTTCTTTATCTAAATTTTTCTTAAATTCGGCATTTACTACTTTTATTATTTCTTCTAATGATTCACCACTATATTTATAACTAATGTTTACAGCATTAAAAAAATTTCTTACAGTATATGATGGATAATAATTTCTTAAATTAACTGGTATTGCAATAACTATTGGTTTTTTTCTTTCTTTTATGTCCATTGACTCGCCAATACTTTTTATTAATACACTTGCAAGATATACAGTTAATGTTACTCCATAACTTTTACTTAGCTTTAATACTTCTTTTACATTCGCTATTCCTTCAATTATTTTTAAATTATTTTCAGCAAATTTTTCATCTTTTATTTGATATGCTAATTTATTATTTTCTATTGTTTTTTTTATTTTACCAGTTTTATATTTTTTAAATGAATCTAGACTACTTTCTTTAGTGCTTGCTGTATTAATTGCTTCTTCAGATTTTAAATTATATTTTGTGTTTAAATAATTAATAGCTAAGCTTTTTAAAAAAATAAGTGTTCCTGTTCCATCTGTTAAAGCATGATTCACTTCCAAATTTATTCTTTTTTTATAATATGTTACTTGAAATAAATTACCATTATCAAAAGAACTACAAGGTCTTAAATGTTCTTCAACAACTATTGGCTTTATATTTGCTTCTTCTAAATAATACCAAAAAAAACCTCTTTTTAGTATTGATTTAAATACCGGATATTCATTTAAAGTTTTTTCTAATGCTGATTCCAATACTTTTTTATCAATATTTTCTTTTAAACTAACGCTAAACCTAAATATTTTAGCATCATATTTATTTTTAGACGGTGGGAAAATCTTAGCTGCATTGTCTAGT
The DNA here is from genome assembly GCA_944371315.1 of uncultured Bacilli bacterium. Lineage (GTDB taxonomy): Bacteria > Bacillota_I > Bacilli_A > RF39 > UBA660 > Onthocola_B. The sequence continues at coordinate 29,137 of CALVXN010000005.1, forward strand.
CTATACCACTTACTCATTTTTATCACCTATGAATCCTTTTATTAATTCTATGGTTTTATCAGTCCATTTTTTATCAATTATGTTAGAAAAAAATCCATGAGTAGCATTTTTCAAATCATAGTTTCGGACACAAACTAAATGTCTTCTTAATTTTTTTGCAAATGCTATGCCCTCATCATGTAGTGGATCATTAGTTCCAGTTATTATTAAGGTTTTTGGTAATCCAAACAATCTTTTTGCATTCATTAAATTAACATATTGATTATCTTTGCTTTCTTCATCAGGCAAATACATATTTGTCCAATTTTCCAAATATTTTCTAGTAAGAAAACCTTTATTATCATTATAAAAAAGTGATTTATAAATAGATTTTTTGCTATAATCTGTTTGAGTAGTTGGATAAATCATAATTATTTTCCCCACTCTAAAAGTTTTATTATGTAATCCCATTAAACTTACAGACATAGCTAAATTTGCTCCAGCTGAATCTCCCATTATTATTACATCTTTACTTTTTATATTTAATTTTTCTATATTTTCCATGATATTTTTAGTTACTATATAGCAATCATTTAAACCAGCAGGGAATGGATATTCTGGTGCTAATCGATAACCTATAGATATCACTTTTCTATTTAACTTTTCTGCTAATTTATAACAAATATTACAATGTGTATCTAAATTTCCCGATACCCAACCTCCTCCATGAATATATATTAATATTTTAGATTTATTATTCGGATCAAAAATTCTTAATGTAATATCATTTAATTTAATATCACTATATTTTGGACCTTTAATTATATTGGGACATAACAAATTTTGAATTAATCTATATAATTTTATATTTTTATCCAAAGGAATTTTATCCACTATGTTCAAAATTATCACCATAATAAATATATCATGAAATAGTAAATTTTTAAACTTAAGAAAAAACTAAGTTTTTTTCCTTAGTTTTATTTTTCTCCTTCTTCTAACATTGTTGTAATGAATATTCCATAGCCAGTTGTTGGATTATCAATTACTACATGAGTTACTGCACCGATTACTTTATTATTTTGTATTATTGGAGATCCGCTCATTCCTTGAACTACACCACCGGTTTTTTCTATTAATTTTTCATCATCAATACTAAATGATATATTTTTTATATTAGCATTTTCATTAATTGCTGTAATATTTATATTGTATTCATTAATAGCTTCACCATCTAATACAGTTTGTATTGTTGCTTTACCAATTTGGACTTCATCGGGATCTGCTACTTCTAATAATTCTTTGTTTGGAAATTCGTTTTCATATATTCCATATATTCCAACATTTGTATTTTTTAATATTTTTCCATAAGTCGTATCATAATAGAATTTTGCATTTTTACTACCTGGAATTCCATTAGAACTTTTTTCTATTCCAGTTATATAATTTCTAAATATTGTTCCACTTTTTATTTCTACAATACTATTTGTGCTAGATTCAATTATTTCATGACCTAAAGCTCCAAATACTTTGGTTTCTGGGTCTATATATGAAAGTGTCCCAATACCTGTAATTGAATCTTTAACATATAATCCAGTTTTATATACTCCATCATCTTTAATTAATTCAAGTTTGCTGGTATTTACTTTATTTTTTCTTCTATAGGTTACATTTACATATCCTTTATCAACGTTTTCTTCAATAACTTTTGTTAAATCCTCTACGTTTTCGACATTTACTCCTTCAACTTCTATTATATAATCACCAGATTTTATTGTTGGTGTCCCCTTATTATACTTACCATTTATTTGATAAAATCCTATAACCATTATTCCATCGCTTTTTATTTCTATGCCTAATGTTTCTCCTCCTGGAATAATATAATCTGAATATGCTAATACATTTATTGGTAATATTAACAAACTTAATAATAAAATTTTTAATTTCTTCATTTAATCACCATCTATATTTATTATGGATTGTTATAAATAAATTAAATAACCAATAATTTACAATCCAATTATTGGTTAATTCATTATTTTTCAGTTTCTTTTTTAATTAGATCTGAATCTTTCCATTAACAAAATTTGCAAAATTATATTGCTAACTTTTAAATTAATATTTTTTTAGTATTGCTTACCTATATAAATTCTTGTTGTAGCTTTATTTTTGCAAACTACACAAGGCCCATTTACTTCTTCATCTTCAATTATACAACGTGACTTTAATGTTGTATCTTCTTTTATTTTATCTTCGCATTCTGTTTTACCACACCAGTTTATTTTTATAAAACCTGGTTTATTTTCAGCTATATCTTTAAGTTCATCATAGGTCATTGCTTCATAAATCATTGAATCACGACGATTTTTTGCTTTTTCAAACATATCTTTTTGAATAGTTTCTAATAAATATTTAATTTTTTCTAATACTTCTTCATAGTTTACTACAATTTTTTCAAGTGTATCTCTTCTAACAAGAGTAACTTGGTTATTTTCTAAGTCTCTTTTCCCAAGTTCTATTCTAATTGGATATCCTTTTACCTCAGCATCAGCAAATTTAAACCCAGGAGTTTTGTTAGAATTATCTACTTTATATGTTATGTCGTTTTCTTTTAGTTTTTCTTCAAGTTCTTTCAATTTTTCTGAAACTTCTCCAATAGGGATGATAATTACTTTCCATGGTGCTATTTTTGGTGGCAATACCAAACCGTTATTATCCCCGTGTGTCATAATAATTCCACCAATCATCCTAGTAGATACTCCCCAACTTGTTTGATATGGCACTTTTAATTTATTGTCTTGATCTGTAAATCTTATTCCAAAAGCATCTGCAAAATGATTACCAAAATAATGGCTTGTTCCATTTTGAAGAGCATATCCATCATACATCATAGCTTCAATAGTATATGTTATTTCTGCACCTGCAAATTTTTCTTTTTCAGTCTTTTTACCTGTTATTACTGGCAATGCTAGATATTCTTCTTGAAACTTTTTATATATATTAAACATTTTTAAAGTTTCTTCTATTGCTTCTTCACTTGTTCTATGCATAGTGTGGCCTTCTTGCCATAAAATTTCTCTACTTCTTAAAAAAGGTCTTGTGGTTTTTTCCCATCTAACTATGGTGCACCATTGATTATATAATTTTGGTAAATCACGATACGTTTTTATAATTTTTTTGTAATGTTCACAAAATAGCACTTCACTTGTAGGGCGAACACACATTCTTTCTTCTAATTTTTCTTTTCCACCTTGCGTTACCCATGCTACTTCTGGGGCAAAACCTTCAACATGTTCTTTTTCAACATTTAATAAAGATTCTGGTATAAACATTGGCATTTGAACATTTTCATGACCTGTATCTTTAAACATTTTATCAAGAGCTTTTTGTATTTCTTCCCAAATTGCATATCCAAGTGGTCTTATAATCATACTACCTTTAACTGATGAATAGTCAATTAAATCAGCTTTCTTGCAAACATCAGTATACCATTTAGCAAAATCATCATCACGATTTGTAATTTCTTTTACTTCCATGTTTTCCTCCTTTATGTTTATTCAGCATTAAATTCTTTTAATTCGTTATCTTCAGTTAATATCTTATTTACTTTTGCTGTTGCATCATTTAACTTTTCACTGCAAAATTTAGCTAATTTCATTGCTTCAGTATATTTATTAATAGCTTTATCTAAATCTACATTTCCACTTTCTAATTCTTTTACTATTGTTTCGAGTTCTTGTAATGCACTTTCAAACGTTTTTTCTTTTTCCATTATTTATCCTCCATTATTTCTTTTACTTCTGCTTTTATTTTTCCTTTATGTAACTTTATATTTATATAATCATTTACTTTAGTATCATTACTATCTTTTATTATTTTTCCATTACATTCAACTAATGAGTATCCTTTTTCAAGTATTCCTAATGGATTAACTAATTTTAATGTATTTATAAGCATTTCAAATTTTACTTTTTTGTCTTTAATTAATTCCATTGGATTTTTTAAAGTATATGACAACTTTATATTATTTAATAAATTTTCTTTATTAACAATTATACTTTTTATATCCTTATTTATATTTTCAATTAATGCATCTAGTTTTTGTTCTTTAACTTCATACATGCTCATTGGATTTTTTAATATAAAACTTTGTTTTAAACTTCTTAATTTAATAAATTTTGTATTTACCATGTTTTTAATATTTCTATTAAGTCTTATTTTATAATTATCTAAAAGAGTGTTTATGTCTAATACTGTTGGAACCGCCATTTCTGCTGCTCCGGTTGGAGTTGGTGCTCTTAAATCTGCTACAAAATCTGCTATAGTCCAATCTATTTCATGCCCTACTGCACTTATAATTGGAGTTTTGCATTCATAAATAGCTTTTGCAACAATTTCTTCATTAAATGCCCATAAATCTTCAATTGAACCACCACCGCGACCAACAATAATTGTATCTACTCCATAAGCATCTGCTCTTTTTATTTGACGAACTATATCAGGTGCTGCATCTTTACCTTGAACTAAACAAGGAAAAAGTATTGCTTCACATATTGGATATCTTCTTTTAATTGTGCTCATAATATCTCTAACTGCTGCTCCGGTTGATGCTGTTATAACTCCTATTTTTTCAGGAAATTTAGGTATTGGCACTTTATGTTTTTCATCAAATAATCCCATCATTGCTAATTTCTTTTTTAACTTTTCATATTCTATATAAAGTGCTCCTAAACCATCAACTTCCATTTTATCAATATATATTTGATAAGATCCTTGTGCAGGATATGCTGAAATTCTTCCACTTACCAAAACATTCATTCCATCTTCTGGAGTAAATGTTAGTTTTACTGCACTACTTTGAAACATAACTGCACTTATTCTTGATGTATCATCTTTTAAAGTAAAATATAAATGTCCTCTCGTATGATTTTTAAAATTGCTTATTTCTCCTTTTAAATAAACTCTATTTAAAAATATATCCCCATCTAATAAATTTTTAATATAATTGTTTAATTCACTAATTTTTAAATATTCCTTGTCCATTATCTACCTCTTGATTTAATTAATGTTCCTATTAATTCGTAATTTTTTTTATATAAATCAATAAATATTTTTGCGTGTAATTGATCATGACTTTTAATAATTTCTTCTACCTCTAGCACAGAACATTTATTATACATATCAATAAAAAGGTTAATAAATTCTTGTGATGATACATCTAAAAAATATGAAAGTTCTTCTAAATTATATTTTAAATATCTTTCACATTTTCGATATTTTTCTTCATCAAAGCTAAAAGATTCTTCTCCTCTTGAGTATTTAGCTGTCAAAGTCACCTCAAGAGTATCAAAAGCAAATTCATTATCAAGCATTACTACTTCAACTTTTTCTTTAGCTTGTAATAAACCAATATTTCCAAAATGCCTATCACTATTTAAAAATAATATGTCAAATAAATATATTTTTACTATATCATACATTAATTTATCAGCATTTAAAAAATTTTTTTCTAGCGCTATCCAGCAATCTATTAAACTTAATTTATTTGGCATAAATACATCAATTGGGATAAGTCTTCCTTGTTCATTTAAATCTTCACTTAAATAGTAAAATACTCCATCAATATTAACCGATTCATATTTAGCACATTTAATATTAAACAAGTTCGCTAAATCTTGGGCAATTAATTCTGTTGTTTCATAGTTATTTGTAGCTTCTTTTACATAATATTTTTTACCATTTAAAATAACAAATTTATTGATACTCTCTTGTATTGCCTTTTTATCCTGTTCTGTTAATACCATTGTTAACCCTTTATATATTTATCTAATACTGCATTAATAATTTTTCTAACAGATTCATCACTATATTTTTTAGATAGTTCAATTGCTTCATTGATTACTACTATTTCTGGAGTATCCATATATTTTAATTCATATAAAGCCATTCTAAGTATTGCGGCACCTGATTTATCAATTCTATCAATTGTCCAATCTTTCATTAAAGTATTTGCTAAATTATCTAATTCTGTTTTATATGTAATTACTCCATAAACGATATCTTTAACAAATTCATTACTAATGTCTAAATTTTCTTTTATTATTTCATCTACTTCGTACGGGACTTTTCTTTCTTCAAATATATCTATTTGATATAATATTACCATTATTTTTTCTCTAAGTTCACTTCTTGTTTTTCCCATAAAAATTGCTCCTAACTACTAAATTATAACAAAATAATCAGGAAATTAATAGTTATTTTTAAAGTATAAATACAATTATAAAGAAATAAATTAATATTAATAGCGTAGGTATTAACAATAAATATGATTTTTTATATTTATCCCATAATTTAATTTTAGTAAAATTAATTATAATGACGATAATAATTAATGAAATTACACCAATTAAAAAAGCTGATAACATAATTTTAAATTCTTTATCACTTAATATAAATAATAAAGGGAATAAAAACGGTATAAATATAGTTGCTCCAATAACTGGTTGATATTTTGGCCTTTTACCAAATTTAAAACCCATTTTACTTTGTATTTTTAATGCTATTATGAAATATAAAAATAAAAATATAATAAAAAAAATAAAATGTTTCATAAAACTCCTTTCTATAATGATATCATAAATTAATTATTTTTCATAATTAATTTAAAATTGTTCCTTCAACTACTAATTGATAACCCTCTATTATTTGATCACACGTAGTTAAGTATATTTTATTTTCTTCATTTGTAATTTCTATATCTCCACTTTTTTTAACTCTATTTATTTTTGCAACTTTGTATTTATTTGTTGTATTTTTAATTTTCAAATATATTATATCATTTTCTTTAAGTTTATCTAAGTCATTAAAGTAAGCTATTTTTCCAATTCCAGAATGAGCTGCAAATAAGTAACTATTTTTTACTGGTATTTTTATTAATTCTATATTTTTAGAAACATCATTTAAAGGATTATCATAATCATAAAATCCTAAATTTATATTAATACTAGGAATAATCAAATAACCATAATATTCTTCTTTTTGATAAGTATTATAATTATTTAATAGTTTTGTTTCTATTTTTTTAAAATTTATATTTTTACTATTAATTAACACAATGATTATTGCTAATACTATTAAAATTATAAAAATTTTTTTCTTCATAATATAATTCACATTCTATCTTTGCATCTATTCTGGTGTTTGGTATATTTATAATTATATTTTCAATATTTTGATTATTTTCTACTTTTTCTTCGTTTGAAACATTATTATCTTTTTCTTCATTTTCGTCATCTTCTAATACATAGAAAATGCCATAATTATTTATTTTTATTATATTATTTGTATCATTGAAATTTATAATCTTTTCTTCATTATTTATCTTAATTTTATATTCTTTCATTTCTAATGGTTTTTCACTTAATATAAAATTTCCATCTTTAATAAGTGTTATACACTCTTCTTCACTACAAATACTGTTTATTTCATCATTTGTTATTAATCCATTTAATAAGTATCTATTAATTTCTATATCTGTATTGTCATATATTTCTAAATATTCTTTTTCTTTTGTTATATTGTCTTCAATAATATAAATTCCTGCTTTTAATTTTATATTACAATTATCATTACACTTAATCTCATTAATTTTATTAAATTTGCAATCATATATTGTTATATCTGTAAATGTATTTAGTTTATAATCTTTATCTTGATAATTAATTAAACTTGTTTTAATATTTACATTAAATTCTTTATATTCTTTATAAATATTAATATTATATATTTCACTATTATCTAAAAAATACATGTCTTTACTATTTTCATATATACTATTTTCCGTTGTTTCCTTAATATATACATTAATTCCTTTTTCAAAATATATTGTATTGTTATTATTATCTAAAATAAAATCTTCGATAAATTCATTATCTTCATTAAAAACTGAATATTTAAAATAATAATCTTCATTATTAGGCAAATAAAAATTAAATTTTATTTCATTAGCTAATATATTTACTTTTATTTGAAAGTTTTTATAATAAACATTGTTAGCATATACGTAATTGTCATAAATATTTAATGGCTTAGTTTTAAAATCTATATTGTAAGTTCCACCACCATTTAATAAAAATTCTACTTTATTTTCATAAATATTTGCACTTATATTTTCATTTATATAATATCCTGTTAAACTATAATCTTTTGTTTCTAAAATTAATGGTTCTTTGTAATTAATTTCATATTCTTTATCAGCTATTGATGGCATTTTATCATATTTTTTTAGTTCTTCTTTTATGTAATTTAATTCATTTGTAATATCAATTTGATTATTGTTTTTTGTAATATTAAAAGTCATTGTTGGATTTGTTTCTTCCCATATTAGTTTTTGTATAACTGCATTGATTAATGTATCATTTGCTAAATTAGAAATGTAAGCTAAATTGTTTATTTTTGTTTCATCTAATATATTTATATTATCATAAGGGCTTAGTAAAAAGGCATATTTTCCCATTAATTTTTTATCTTTATATGGTATATTTGTTATATTTTCTCCATCATTTACCATAATATAATATTCTTCACTTGCCTTAACTGAAATAATTAATGCTAAGAATATAAAACTCATAAAAAATATTTTTTTCATATATAATCACTCCATGGTTTTATATCCTAGCAAATGTATTTTCATTTAGGAATAGGAGTTTTTGTCATAAAAAAAGAGATTTTAACCCTTTTTGTCTCTTTTTGTCTTATTTTTAATTCCATCGTATAAAAAGTATAAACTTTGAACACCATTTTCTAGTCTAAAATAATGAATTATATAAAAAATAACAAATATTAATAAAATAAATGCAGGAATGATAAAAATATATGATATAGAAACTAATATTAAAAATATTAAAAACATTATTACATAAAATAAAGTTATAATTAAATGAATTAATCTTTCATGTTGAAAAAAATTAATTTTAATTAACATATCTTCTAAATCAATTTCATTTTTATTATTTATTACATAATTAATATATTCATATAAATATTTTTTCATATTTTCTCTTTCCTATATCGTTTCGTTAAATAGTATCTTCTATTTAATTAGATTATAACATTTATTTATTTTTTTACAATAAAAAAATGTCCTATTATTAAGTGACATTATTTATTTTTTTTATTTTTATTTATTAATCTTACCTTTACACCTTTATATCTTGCAAATTGTTTTTTTACACCTTCAGGTAAGTTCTTTTTAAATGTTTTCACACTCACACCTCACTTCGCAAACATATTATAGCACATTGCTATATATTTTAGCAATCTCCTCAGCTACTTTTATACCATCCATAGCTGAAGTAGTTATACCTCCAGCATAACCAGATCCTTCACCACACGGATATATTCCACTTATATTTGATTGTAAATTTTCATTTCTTATTAATCTTATTGGTGATGATGTTCTTGTTTCTGGTGCAACAATTAATGCATCATCACTTGCAAATCCTTTAATCTTTTTATCAAAATTTTCTATTCCTTCAATTAAAGATTTGCAAATGTATTCTGGCAGTATTTCGTTTATATTACTAAATGTCCAATTGCCTTTGATAACTGGATTAATGTTTCCTATTTTTTCACTAACAATATTGTTTTTAAAATCTATATATTTTTGAAGAGGTAATGTTCCATTAGTAACTTTATACGCTTTTTCTTCAATATGTTCCATATATTTTAAACCATCTAATGGCTTAACCCCAAAATCATTTTGATTTACTGTAACAATAATTGCACTATTAGCATTTTCTTCATCTCTTTTATAATTACTCATACCGTTAGTTACAATACCATTTTTTCTAGATGATGCATTAACAACAAAGCCACCAGGACACATACAAAATGAATATACACCTCTATTACTTGATGTATTATATGTTAACTTATATGAAGCTTTTTTTAACTTTTCATTAACCATGTTATATTGTGCTTCATCAATTAGTTTTTGAGGATGCATAATTCTTATGCCAATAGCAAAAGGTTTTGATTCCATATCTATGTTCTTTTTATATAGTAATTCAAAAGTATCTCTAGCACTATGACCGATTGCTAATATTAAAGCATCACACTTAATTTTTTTATTATGGACAACTATTTCTTCAATTTTATTATTTTTTATAATTATATCATTTAGTTTACTATTGTAATTTATTTTTCCTCCCATACTTATGATTTTATTTCTCATATTTATTATTACTTTTCTTAAATTATCAGTTCCAATATGAGGTTTATTTTCATAAAATATTTCTTTTAAAGCTCCACATTCAACAAAAATTTCAAATACTTTTTTCATTCTATAGTATTTATCTTTAACTAAGGTATTTAATTTTCCATCTGAAAAAGTTCCTGCTCCCCCTTCTCCAAATTGAACATTGGATTCTTCATTTAATATTCCTTTATTCCAAAAATCATTAACTGTATTTATTCTATCTTCTATTTTTTCACCACGCTCATATATAACAGGTTTATATCCATTTTCTGCTAGCACATAAGCACAAAATAAACCTGCTGGGCCAGCTCCAATAATGGATATTTCATTATTGATTTTTTTATCTCCTTTAACTTGAAATTTATATTCTTCTATTGGGCTTTTAAAAATATCTTGATTTTTATTATTTAATAAATACTTTTCTTCATTATTTATTAATACATCAAATTCATAAACGAAACTTAATTTATGATTTTTTCTAGCATCTACCGATTTCTTTTTAATTTCATATTTTATAATTTCTTTTTCTTTTATATTAAGTTTTTTAGCTATTGTTTTTTTTAAATTATCATCATCAATATTTACTTTTACTTGTCGCACTCTTATCATATATACTTCTCCCAACTAATAAGCCACTTAAAAATGCAAAACTTAAATTATATCCTCCACAATCCCCATCAACATCTAAAACCTCTCCGCAAAAGTATAAATTAGATACTTTTTTGGTTTCTAATGTTTCATAATTTATTTCATCTAAACTAATACCTCCGCTACAAACTTGAGCGTTGTCAAACCCTTTTGTATCTATAACATCGACTTCTAAATTGTGTATATTATTTATAAAAGTCATCTTTTCTATATTTGTTAATTCACACCATTTCTTATTATTATCTATTTTTGATTTACTAGCTAAAATATTAGTTAATTTATAGTTTAAAAACCCATCACAAAGATTGGATATATTTTTTTTATTTAGTTTTATGTCTAATAGATTTAAGTATTTTAAGAATTCTTCATTATTACCATTAAACCATGGAATAAAATTTATTTTTACCTTTTGCTTCTTTTTATTAGCTAAATTTATTGCTATATTTCTACTTATATTAAAAACACATATCCCACTAATTCCATAATCTGTAAACTGAATTTCTCCTTCTTCTTCTTTTTCATTTATATTAATTTTAACTAACGCTCTTATTCCAGCCCATTTTTTTTCTAATCCCGTATCAGTTACTAATTGAACTAGCGATGGAGTTACAGTATTGACATTTATATTAAAGTTTTTAGCAATATTATATCCATAACCATCACTACCTGTTTTTTTATATGATTTTGATCCTGTTGCAATTACAACAACATCAAATTCTTCACATAAATTATCATAATAAACTTTGAAATTTTTGTCTTTTATTATATCTTTTATTGCAGTATTAGTTTTAAAAATTACTCCTTTATTCATAGCTTCTTCAACTAATATTGTTTTTATACTTGCAGATTGATTAGAAAATGGATAATAATATCCATTTTTTATATTTGGAATTATACCTAAACTATCTAAAAATACTTTTGTCCTTCTAAGATTGTTTGTAGTTATAATTCTTTTTAATGCATCATTATTTGTTGAATGATATTTTGATATATCTTGAAATTCATTCCAATAGTTGCATTTTCCATTTCCTGTAAGCAAAAGTTTTTTTCCAAAATCTTGGTTTTTGTCAAATAAATAAACTTCATTAAAATTATTTTTGGCATTTATACTTGCAACTAAACCTGATGGGCCTCCACCAATTACAGCTATCTTCATATATTATCTTTCACATCCATTTTTAATTTTTCCCGTATCATTTTAATAGCATCAGGAATAAATTTTATTGTATCTGATGCAATCATGGCAATGTCTGTATTTTTATTTTGAGCAAGTTCTCCAGCTAAACCATTAAGATATGCCCCAGCTGCAACAGTTAATAAATTATAATTATTATATCCTAGCATTCCTACTAAAATTCCTGATAAAACATCTCCTGAACCTGCAGTAGCCATTCCTGCACACCCTTTATTAACTTTGTAAAAATTATTTTTATCTGCTATTATTGTCCTTTCTCCTTTTAATAACAAAATAACATTATATTCATTAGTAAATTTTTGGACATAAAACTCTTTATTTTTTAAAATTTCTTCAATATCTATTTTAATTAATCTTGAAAATTCTTTAATATGGGGAGTTAATACAATTTTTGCTTTTGAATCTTTTAACCAGTTTAAATTATTTGCTAATATATTTAATCCATCAGCATCAATTACTAATTTACCTTTGTAATTTTTCAAAATGAACTTTAAAATTTCTTCATTTTCTTTTGTCTGCTGCCATCCCATTCCAATTGCTAAGGCATCTAAATTTTTAATACTTTCTTCTAAATTATTATCGAGTATAAATATGGTTTCTTCTAAAATATTTGGAATAACATATTTTGCTATGTCTTTTTTTATTATTAATCTAACTATCCCTGCACCACTTCGCATTGCACTTATTCCATAATATGCTAATTTTATTGAGCCTGTATAGTTAATTGATCCTCCTAAAATACCTACTTTACCGAAATCTCCCTTATTACAATCACTTTTTCTTTCTTTAAAATAGTTTTTAATATCACTTACTTCTAAATTCATATTTGCCCTTCTTTTATTTTAGTATAGCATAATTTACTAAAAAAGAAAAAACTGATTTATTCAGTGATGTAGTAAACTAGATGTGGGAAAATAAATTATTAAATAAAAAAGAGAAAACACTCAAAAATTAAAAACTGTTATATAATAAATTTGTAAACAAAATATATACAGACCTTTTGCAAAAGCTCTAAGCTTAAAAGGTTTTAAGGAGTTGTTTTCTCAATGAATATCATATCATTATTTAACAGTTTTGTTAACCACCTAAATAGCATTTTAAATAATAATTTGTTCCTGCATGAATTGGAACATAATATTTCTAATTCAACTAATACTCTTAATTTAGATATTTTAAGAAACATACTTGAATATTTAGATTTAGAATATAAAAATTCTAAAGAAAGGAAAAAAAAGTATTATGTGCAACAAACACGAGAAAGAACTTTAATTACTTCTCTTGGACTAATAACCTTTAATAAAACCTATTATAAGTCAAAAAACAAAATAAATGGCAAATATGTTTATTATAGTTATTTGGAAGATTGTTTAGGAATTGATAAATGGGCTAAAATGTCTTTATCTTGTGAAGTTAATTTAATTAATAATGCATTAGATAATGGCATGACTTGGGCTAGTGTTAATACTATTCCTAATTATTCCATTTCTAGGCAGACTATTTCTACTAAAATAAAAAATATTAACTTTAACTATTTTGAAAATATTGTTAAAAAAGAAACTCCCAAAATTTTATATATTGAAGCCGATGAAGTTCATGCCAATCTTCAATCTAGAAATAAAGGCACTAAAAACAAAATTGTTCCTGTTATTTTAACTCACGAAGGCCATAAAGAAGATTTTGTTAAAAAGAAAGAACTTAAAAATACTCACTATATTGCTTCTTCCATTCTTAAAACAGACAAACTTTGGGAAGAAACTTATAAATATTTAGATACTGTATATGACTTAAATAAAGTTGATAAAATTTTTCTTTCTAGTGATGGTGGCTCATGGATTACTGGATATGATATTGCCTTTCCTAATATTATTTTTGTTCTTGATAAATTTCATTATAAAAAAGCTTTAAACTATATTTTTAAAAAAGAACCAAATATTACTAATATTGCTGATAACTATTTAAGAAGTAAGATGATTAATGAATTTAAGATTTTAGTAAAAACTCAATATAAACTTTATCCTGATCAAAAAAATGAAATGATTAAAAAACAAAATTACTTAATTAATCATATTGATGGAATTATTAATCAAAATCATCCCGATTATAAATGTCCTTGTTCCATGGAAGGTCATATTTCTAACAAATATGCTAAATTTATTACATCTAGACCACATTCTTATTCAAAAGATGGGCTTGAAAATATTACTCAATTATTAACTATGAAAGCTAATAAAATTAGATTAACCGAAGAAATTTATTATAAATTTAAAACTGGTGAATCCACTTACAAAAAATTAAATTTAGAAAAATTTATTAGTAATTTTAGAAATCAAGCAAACAAAATTACCGATAACAATTTAAAATATTATAAACAATATCAAATAGATAATAATAATTTTAGTGATAAAGATAATTATAGATTAGACTATTTTTTATCTAAAAGATTATAAAAAAATACAAATTAATTGTATAACTTGTATTTTCTCTAAAATTTTTCCAACATTTACTTTACTTCATCTTATTCAGTTTATTCAATTGTTTCCATTTTAAGAAAATTTGTTAGTCTTTCATTACTTGCGTTTGGAACACCACCAGTTATAATAAGTCTGTCGTCTTTTTTTAAATTAAAATATTCTTTTGTCTTTTCCATTACTAAATTTACTAATTCATCTGTATCATCCATTAATGGAACTATTGTAGTGTAAACACCATAATTTAATGCAAGCATTCTAGCTGATTTTTCGGTTGTGCAATTAGCAAGTATTGGAGCATTTGGACGATAATTACTTATCATTCTTGCACTATAGCCACTAATTGATTCTACTGCTATAGCCTTTACAGAAACATAGTTTGTTATATCTACTACGGCTTTAGCAATGCATTCAGTTCTACCTACTTTTCCTAAATAAGTAAAATGTTTTGCACTATATTCTTCCGTATCATTAGCAATACTTGCCATGTAACTAACTGCTTCAATTGGATATTTTCCTGTTGTTGTTTCTCCACTTAACATTATGGCATCTGTTCCATCTAATACTGCATTTGCTACATCTGTTACTTCTGCTCTAGTTGGTCTTGAATTTTTTTTCATACTTTCAAGCATTTCTGTTGCTACTATACAAATTTTTCCATTTTCTCTAGCTTTTTGAATAATTTGTTTTTGATAAACTGGTAATAATGATATTGGAACTTCTTCTCCTAAATCTCCACGAGCTACCATTACTCCATCACTAACACTTAATATTTCATCTAAATTATTAATTCCAGTCATACTTTCAATTTTAGAAATTATTTTAATATTTGCTTTTTCACTATCAATTATTTTACGTGCTTCTAAAACATCTTCTTTTGAAGAAACAAATGAAAGTGCTAAAAAATCTCCATTGTAGGTTTGTCAAACATAAGTGACACAGTCACGACAAACCAACTATAGATTATTTTAACTTGTTAAAATAATCA
>CALVXN010000006.1 GCA_944371315.1 uncultured Bacilli bacterium
TTAATTAATTTATTTTAATTTCGATTTGTGCCTTTCAAGGACTGAAAGGCCGAAGAAAGGAATGTGATTTATTTATGTATGATTATGATTTTTCAAACGAAAAAGTAATAAATGAAGCTATGACTATTAACATAAAGTATAATAACAAGTATTACTTAACAAATATTTTATTAACACAAAAAAATATTTTATTTTTTATAGATGAAAACAAAGATAATTTCTTAAAAGGTAGTGGAGTTCAAGTATTACCAGAATTTGTTTTATTAGTAAAATATTCAACAGACAAAATAAAATTTAAAGAAAATGAAAATGAAACCATCATAAATAATGAATTAAATATATATAATTTTGACTTAAAAGAATTTTTGAAAGATATTAAAATTAATTAGTATCTTTTTTATTTTTTATAAAATTCATTAAAAACTCAAAATATTTAAAATAAACATTTTTATATTCCAGATTATTATAAAATTTTTCTATATATTTATTTTTAACTAAAATTTCAAAAGATTTTTTAAAGTTTAAATCAAACACAAAAGCAAATTTAGACAATATTTTATCAGACATATTTTTCCTATCATTATAATTTATTAATTCACAATTAAAAAATTTATTACTGATAACATCCGTTACCAAGCTACCATCTTCATCTATCACTATTTTCTTTTCACTAAGTAACCTCAGTAAATCCAATTTATCAGCATCTCTTATTATTTTTGAAACTAAAATTTCAAAATCATTTTTACAATTTGTTATTTTTTCTTTATTATGATTAAATATAGCACTTTTTATTACAGAATCAAATTTTCTATCAATATTAAAAACATTTATAATTTTTTCATTATATAAAATATCAATGCCATATTTTGCGTGATCAAAATTTTTTAATTTAAAAGACTTATAAATTTCCCATTGTTTAAATCTTCCAATATCATGAACTAAGGCAATAAAAGAAATCAAATTAATATCATTTGAAGATAATCTTAAAGATATAGCTATTTCTTTAGCATTTTGCATAACACTTAAAGAATGATTGTATTTTCTTAAAATATTTTCATCATTAATGTCAAATTTATTAACATAATTTTTAAAAATTTCTTCATTACTCAGACAAATCATCTTCTCTATCTTGCCAACGAGCATATATGCCACAAGGTAAAACTAAATTGTTATTCGTTATAGGTAAGCCTATTTCTCCACTATCCACAACTCCACCATACTTTTTCTTTATAGTTAGCATTAAAACATTATATAATACAGTGCTTGAAATTCCAGTAGTATAAGCATTTATCAAAAAAAATAACGGATTATCACTTAATAATTCAGAACATTTACTTACTAAATCTTTTAAATTATTTTCTAACTTCCATACTTCGCCACTTGGACCTCTACCATAACTTGGGGGATCCATTACAATAGCATCATACCTATTACCTCTTCTTATTTCTCTTTCAACAAATTTTAAACAATCATCAACAATAAATCTAATATAATTATTTTCTAAATTACATAATTTCATATTTTCTTTTGCCCAATTAACAATTCCCTTAGATGAATCAACATGGACAACTAATGATGCGCCGGCTTTACTACATGCCATAGTAGCTGCGCCAGTATAAGCGAATAAATTTAAAACTTTTATTGGCCTATTAGCAGTTTTAATTTTATTCATCATAAAATCCCAATTAATCGCCTGTTCAGGGAAAATACCGGTATGTTTAAAATTAGTAGGACTTACTTTAAATTTTAAATTTTTATAATTGATAATCCAAAAATCTGGAACTTTTTTTATAAAATTCCAACTGCCTCCTCCATTAGATGATCTATTATAAACTGCATCAACATTATTCCATAAATTATTTTTTTCAATTGGCCACATAGCAGAAGGCTCTGGCCTTCTTAATATAACACTACCCCATCTTTCCAGTTTTTCTCCATTGCCGGCATCAATACACTCATAATCTATCCAATCTTTACTTAAACGCATAATACACCTCATAAAATAATTAAACTAACTAATAATAAGATAACAAAAAACTTGCCAAAAAGGCAAGTAAAATAAACTATCTTTTAGAAAATTGTGGAGCACGACGTGCTTTTTTAAGACCGTATTTCTTTCTTTCTTTAACTCTTGGATCTCTAGTTACAAAACCAGCATTTTTTAATATATGTCTATAACTATCTTCTCTAGTTTGATCAGTATTTGCATCAAATTTTAATAAAGCTCTTGCAATACCTAAACGAATTGCTCCAGTTTGACCTGAAAAACCACCACCTGTAACTTTAACATCAATATCAAATCTATTTTCATTACCAGTAGCAACTAGTGGTTGTTTCAAATCCATAACTAAAGTAGCATAAGGCATATAATCATTAACATCTACTCCATTTATAGTAATATTACCAGTTCCACCTACTAATCTAACTTGTGCAACAGATCTTTTTCTTCTTCCTGTAGCACTCCATTCTTGTTTTTTAGCCATAATTCCTCCTACTTAACTTCTAAAGCTATTGGTTTTTGAGCAGCATGCTTGTGATCAGCGCCTCTATAAACAAATAATTTTTTGCCCATTTGACGTCCTAATCTATTATGTGGAAGCATTCCTTTAATTGCTCTTTCTACCATTTCTTCAGGATAGTTATTAATCATTTCTTTTGCAGTTCTTTCACGTAGTCCACCAGGATAACCACTATGATTGTAATATTTCTTATCTTCTAATTTATTACCTGTTAATAAAACCTTATCAGCATTAACAACAATTACATAATCTCCACAATCAACATATGGAGTATAAGTTGCTTTATGTTTTCCGCGTAATACATGAGCAACTTGTGTAGCTAAACGACCTAAAGTTTTACCTTCAGCATCTACAACATACCATTTTCTTTCAATAGTTTCCTTTTTTTGCATAAATGTTTTCATAATAATCCTTTCACTATGTTCATTATTTAATTTTCCCACGACTAAACAAATCACATAAATAAAATGTACCGATTAAAATTATATGAAAAAAAAAGAAAAAAGTCAAATATTTTTAAATATGAATTTAAATTTGAAGTGCAACACTTCATCATTGAAAAAGACATATGAATAATCTATAATATCTTTTCGTCGAAAAAGAAAGGAAAATTCATATGCCTGACAAAAATATTACACTAAAAACAAAAGAAAATCAATACCATCATTTAACAAAAAAGGGTTTTTTTAAATATTTTTTACATAATTTATTTTTTACTTTGACCAGAAATAAATAACAAGGGCAAAAATTTTAAAGTGCTAAGTAAACTAATTAATATAGTATTATTGATAACAGAAATTTTCATAAATTTATTATAATCGGGATATATATTTTCAAATTGAACTTCTACTTTATCTGCTATTCCCATCAACTGTGCATAAATTAAATAATCTTCCCATAAAGATACTTCTTGTCCTTTTCTATCATTAATTTTAGAAAAATCCAACAAAAAATTTTTTAGACCAGCCAGTTGATATGCTTTTTCCTTTAAACTTTTATCTAAATAATACTTATACTCCGTTCCAAATACAATTTTTTTATATAAACCTTTTTGCAAGAATGTATATTCCACATGTTTTAACATATTTCCAAATAAATTAATTATTTCATCAGTCTTAAAAAAGTTAATAAATTCTTTTTCTTCTAAAATGTAATTACTTCCACTAGAAGCCAGTAATTTAAAATAAATTTTTCTTTCAAATCGATTATTAAATTTAACAGCTTTATTCATATCAATGCTTGCATTTACCCCATTATCTTTTAAAACAATTTTATCTTCTTTAATCCACTTAAGAATCATTGCTCCTACTAAATCACTTGGATTATTCACTAAACCATACAAATAACCAAGAAAATATGCTTCTTCAAGACTTAATAATGGAATATCCCTACAATATGATAAATCATCAGGCAACTTTAATTTATTATACCCATCAATCAATCTAAATTTATTTTTTTCTAATGTAAAAACTATTATAAAAATTATTATAAAATTTATTGATAACCCAATTATTAAATACATACATTAATTCATCCTTTTAACTCAATACTTTATCTTTAATAAATACAAACCATCACTAGGAACAACACTTAAATTTTTAACAATAGAAGGATACTTAATCATACTCTCAATTTCCTTTATATTTGATTTTCCTCTACCTACATCAATTAATGCTCCAACTAAATGTCTTACCATATAACGATAAAAAGCTAATCCTTTAAATTCCATAATTAATATGTTTTTCTTTACTTTTATTTTTACCTTAAAAATCGTTGAGATATAATTATCTCTATATCCACTAACAAAATTATGAAAATCATGAGTTCCTTCAAATAATTTAGCAGCTTTTTTCATAGCAATTAAATCTAATTTATATTTAATTTGATAATAATAACCTATCTTATTTTTATCAAAATTACCGCAATTAACCATATAAATATATTTTTTATATTTAACACTATATCTAGCATGAAAACTATCTTTTACTTTTTTAAATGAAATAATATTAATTTCATTAGATAAAATATCATTTATTTTATCAATATCGTTTTTAGTTACAATCTTATCAACATCAAAGTGAGCACATTGTCCATAAGCATGAACTCCAGCATCAGTTCTTCCAGCACCTTTAATAACAATATAGCACTTAAAATATTCACTTAAGACTTTTTCCAAAGTTCCCTGAACATTTTTATTATTCTTTTGTCTTTGAAAACCATGAAACTTTGTTCCATCATAACTAAACTTTATTAGGTATCTCATGATTTTATCCTATAAATTGCCTTCAAAAGTTCATCTAATTCATAATAATGATCCAACCTAATTCCTTCAGATTCACATTGATTAATAAATTTTACAATTGGAGGCATCTCAATATAATTTTCTAAAACTCTATCAAAAGCATCTTTAGTTTCATATTTAATTTGCTGATTAGTTATAACATAGTAATGATCTACTAATCCTATAAATAATTCAGCATTACAATCAATTAAAATTATCTTTCTGCCATAACCCCTAATTTTTTTAAATAACGCTTTAAAATATTCTAAATCTTTTTTTAACATTCCTTTAGAAAAATTAACTAATATAATAACTTTATTTTGCAATTTACTGGCTAATATGACTTTATTCATTTCTCTACTAGATAGTTCTTCAAAATTTTTATCTAAAACATCTGGATTTAATTTAACCATTTTAAGGGATTCATTTACTTTTTTTACAATTATTTCTTTAACCTTTTTTCCATTAAAATTTTCTAATTTAAATTCTAAACTGATAACACCTATAATATTTCCATCTAATTTTTCTAATTCCATAATTCACCTATTAATAAAGACATATCAAAATATATTTTATTTAATATATCATAATAATTTAATTGTAAAGATAAATCTACAACAAATGGTAAACCAAAACCAAGCCTTTTTAATATTTTTTCTTCTTTCAAAACATCTTCCTTTAACCCATTTAATACAATTTCATTATTATCAAAAACAACTATCTTATCACTTAATATAGATTTTTCAATATCACTAGTTATATATATAAAATTCATTTGTTGTTTTTTAAAAAGATCAATAATAATTGATATTTCTTTAGAATTCAATTTATAAAATGAATCATTTAAAACAACCATTTTTGAAGTATTAAATTCAACTTTTTGTTTTAAATCATTAAAGGAAAGGCTATCATCAATTATAGGATATTCCAAAAATTTTTTTAAAAGTTCTTGATTTATATTATTACTTAAAATACAATAATTAAAATTACTTTCTATGTTCATTTAATATCCTCACTTTCTTTATGCTTTTTTACTAATTTAGAAATTTTAATAAAATGATGATTGACTCCTGATTTTCCAATTTTATAATCCATTTCACTAGAAATAATATCTGCTAATTCCTGATATGAAAGTTCTGGATATTTTAATCTAACGTTAGCAACAATTTGAGTATTATCATCCAATAAATCAAAAAGATTTTTATTTTTTAAATATTTAATATTTTCTAATTGTTTTTGACCGGTTTTAAAAGTTTTCTCTTGATTAGCTATTTCACAATTATTTAGACGATTTACCATATTTTTATGATCTCTATAAATTCTTATATCTTCAAAATAAAATAACGAATTTGTTGCTTTAAACATTTTAATTAAATCACTAATATTTTCTCCTGCCTTAATATACACAATGTTCTTATATCCACGTTTTATCATTTTTACACTAAAATTAAATTTTTCAAGTAAATGCATTAATTGTTTAGCAAGTTTTTCTTTAGCAAAAATAAATTCTAAATGATATCCACTCGTTCCTGGATTAGAAACATTCCCAACAGCTAAAAAAGCTCCTTGAATAAAAGCAATTTTTTCTTCATCACTAACCAAAAAGCTCAAATCAAGTTTATTTCCTAAAGCCATAGATTTTTTAATAAAATCTATTTTTTCTTTAATACTAAGTATATAAATTTGTTTAACTTTAAATCTTTTTTGAACTCTTATTGTAATACTAGGATTTACAAAAAAAATTTCTTTTAATTCCTTATATATTCTTCTAGCAATGCTTGCATTTTCTAAAGTAATTAAAATCTCATCATTTTTAAATTTTCCAACACAGTTTAAAAAGGCAATCAATTCCCATCTAGCCTCAACCATATTAAAATCTAATTTAGATATTTCTTCTTTTAAAGAAGTAGTAAAAGTCATTTTCTACCATCCATTAAATATGAAAATATAAGATAGCCAGTTTTTAAAGAATTATGTCTATAATATCCATTTTCAATGGTATATAATTTATCAGCAATAACATAAACACTAGAATCAGATAATTCATCCATATTTAACAAAACAGGATCTTTTTGTTCTTCATCTGCATATTTTGAAGCAAGTTTGCTACTAATAATAGCATTATTGGCTACAACCACATCAATTGAGCCTTTACCCAAATATTTTTCCAAAAAGTCGATATGATTTTTTACTGTAAAATCATCAGTTTCTCCTGGTTGAGTAAATAAATTACAAATATACATTTTATCTGCCTTAGCATTATTAATGACATTTACTAAATCTTTATCAATTAAATGTGGAGTAATACTTGTTAATAAACTCCCTGATGAAAAAATAATCAAATCAGCATTATTTATTGCATTAATTACCTTTTTATTAACATTGATTTTTTTATCATAAGTAACATAATCAATTTTTTTAGCACATTTAGTTACTTGCTCTTCTCCAATTACTCTTTTTCCATCAGTAGTTATACCAACTAAGTTAACAGAATCTTCCGTTAAAGGTAAAACAGTTCCTTTTAAATCTAAAATATCTCCTAAAACTGGTATAGCACTATCTAAACTACCCTTTAAATCTAACAAAGCGGTAAGTAGTAAATTCTTCACAGAATGATTTCCCAAAGATTTTGATTTAGTAAAACGATAATCCATTAAATCTTTTACATCTTTATCTATGTTAGCCATACTTAACATAACTTTTGTTATATCACCAACTGCGGGAATATTTAATTCTTTTCTAAGCCTACCAGTACTAGAACCATTATCAGCAACACTAACAACTGCAGTAATTTCAACAGGGAATAATTTTATACCTTTTAATAATTGTGAAAGACCACTTCCTCCACCAAAAATTACGATTTTCTTCATATTCATCACAAATAAAGTCTAACATAAAAAAAATAAAAGGTAAAGGATTAGATAAAAGGCAAATTACTTCTTTTAACACCACCATTAACTTCATAACATTTATTAATAATAATAAAAGCATTTGGATCAATTTCCAATATTTTTTGCTTAAATTCATAATAGTCTCGATTGGAAATTGCACACATTAACATATAACCACTTTTTTTAGAATATCCACCTTTACTAGGTATAATTGTAAATCCAGTTTCAAAATCTTCTAAAATTAATTTTTTTATCTTTCTTACCTTTTTAGTATAAATATAAAACAATTTACTATCAGACATACCAAACATTAATTTATCTATGAAATAAGTTGAAAAAATTAATATTATAAAAGAATAAACACCTTTAGCAAAGCCAAAAACCATCATCCCAATTACAATAATTATTGCATTTGCAAATATCATGGCTTTAGATTCACTAATTCTAAAATACTTATTAAGTATTTGCATAATAATATCACTGCCACCAGTAGAATAACCACCTTTATATATAAGGCCACTACTAACTCCATATAAAACAATTGACAACAGTAAGATTAAATAAAAATCATCACCAATAATTCGAGTTTTTAAAAAAGTTGCAACAGGTGTTGATAATGTAATCATTAAAGGATATAAAATTGAACCCGCGATATTTTTTTTAGTAGCTCCCCACCCCATAAAAATTAAACTAACGATTAATAAAATTCCATTAGTAATATAAATAAAAATTGAAGGAGACCAACCAAATAGTCGTTGAACAACAATAGCAATACCACTAAATCCAGAAACCACTAAATCATTAGGAATTAAAAATAATGTAAAACAAAGCGCATATAAAAAAATTCCTATAACAAAAGAAAACCCTTCAATAATTATTCCTTTTTCAGCTTTACTTAATTGCATGACGTTATCACCTATCATAAATATTATAAAGCAATATTAAAATTTTAGCAATTAATATAAGATAAATGCATATATTTGTTTTAGAGGTGAATTAAAAATGAATGGTAACTATTATCAAAATCCTACTTTTCCAAACAATAATTATCAAACTCCACCAGGAAACATATCAGTAAATGAAGTTAAAGTCCCTTTAGTTCAAGAACAAAGCTATATTGAAAATATTTTAAGATTAAACAAAGGTAAAAAAGTTAAAGCCTATGTTTCCTATCCGGATAGTAGTGCATGGCAAAATAAAATTTATGAAGGAGTTATTGAAGAAGCAGGAAAAGATCATTTAATTATAAGAGATCCATTAAATAATAATTGGTATTTAATAAGAATTATATATTTAAATTATGTTGAATTTATGGAACCAATTACATACTCTCACTCATATTCTGATAAAACATATTAAAAGAGCAAAAAATAGCTCTTTTATTTTTTTTAAAAATATTTTTTAAAATTCAATTTTTCTTTGCCTAAAGTAGTAGATAATCCATGACCAGGATAAACAATAATATCATCTGGATAATTGCTTATTTTTTTTAAACTATTCAACATGTCATTTAAATTTCCAGTAGGTAAATCAGTTCTCCCAATTGACCCATTAAAAATAAAATCACCGACAAACATTACATTATCATCTTTAAAGTAATAACTTACTGAATCAAAAGTATGTCCAGGATTTTTTACTATTATATAATCAAAACCATTAATATACATTGATTCTTTTACATTAAAATGTTTTTCAATTTCATCAAGTGCACCTATATGATCAAAATGATGATGCGTTATTAATATCCCTACAACATTTAAATTTTCACAAGCTGATATTATTTTATTTGCATCCGCTCCTGGATCAATAATAATAGTTTTATCATTACAAGTAACAATATAACAATTTTCTTCCAAAGAACCCACCACTACTCGCTTTATATTTATCACAATATCACCACTTAAAAAATACCACACATAAAAGTTTATCACAAGAAAAAATCGATAATTAATATCGACTTATCCAAACCATTGAGTTCGAGAATAAAACCAAACTCCTTTATTAGGATATCCAGGAGGCTCAATGCTATGGGCATCATTGGAAGATACACTTAAATTAACACCTTCACTTAATTGAAAATGTAAATGTGCCCCTGTTGTGCAAGTTCCTTTTTTATCCCAATTCCAAGTTTTTGGACCACCACCAACCGTAGCTACTATAGTATTTGGTCCAACTTTATCACCAACAGAAACGTTAATATCTAATACATGAACATACATTGCTGTATAAGTTTTGCCCAAAATATTATATTCAATATAGATAATATTTCCTCCACACGATTTAACACCAGTAGATTCCCATGTTTTTTTAGCATTTCTAATAGCACGAACTACACCATTTCCAATTGAATAAATAGGAGTTCCTTCACTATTTCCCGCTAAATCGATACCATCATGGAAACTTCCACCATTGAAACTACGCCATCCATATGCACTACTAACGTAGGCTTTAACTAAAGGTTTTAACCATGTTGAATTAGTTCCAATATTACCTTCACAAACAGACAAAATATCATTATCTTTACATCCTATATCTTCATAATATTCAATTTGATCTTCTGCATAACCGATTTGATCATCTATACTTTCTGTAGCATCATAAATACCATCCAAATTGCCTTCAAGTTCCTTGATTTTAGCTTGATGCTCAGTAATTTTTTGAGATAATTCTTCTTGTTTTTCAATTAATTCAACCTGTAATTGTTCATTTTGTTTAATCAAATCTTCAAGTTCTATTAATTTTTCTTGATTATAAGACGATAATTGTTCAATAGCATCGGCTCGCATAATTAACTCAGTCATAGAACTAGAATCAGTAATAAATTCTAAATAAACATTATCACCACTTAATATTTGATAATATGACATAAGATCTTTAGTTTGTTTATCTAATTCATCAATTCTACTATCAAGTTCTACAATTTGAGCTTTAGCATTATCGACTTCATTTTTAGCATTTGCAATATCTTTATTGGCTTGAATAATTGCATTTTGTTTAGCTGTAATTTCATCTTCAGTCATTTCGATTTTATTTTCATTTTCTGCTTTTTCTCTTTTTAAAGCAGCAAGCTCATTTTTTAAATCTTTTAAAGTTTTTCCACTTGATGCACTAGCATTCATTGGCTCAATAATATACATACTAATTATCATTATTATTAGTATATATCTAATAAAATTTTCAATTAATTTTTTTATACTCATCATATCTTTAAATACTTCCTTACTGCAAGTAAACTACCAATCATACCAACAATTGCTCCTAATATTAGCAATATACCCGAAACATAAAATACAAAATTATATGGTTTTAATAATACAATCATATTAGAAAAAACATGACCATTTAACAAAGAATATAAAACAACATAACCATAAATAGTAACACAAATTGGAATAATTGATCCAATTACTCCAATTATAAATCCTTCAATTATAAATGGAATTTTAATAGTCAAATTACTTGCACCAACTAATCGCATAATTTCAATAGCACTTCTCCTACTAAATATAGTTAATTTAATTGTATTACTTATCAAAAATGCAGTTACTAAAATGAGAGCAATAACAACAACGGCAACAACCTTTTTTACAACATCAAAAGCGGTTATCACCTCATCAACCATGCCTTCCCCATATTTAACTACATCAACCCCATTAATACTTTTTATATATAGAGCAGTATCACTTAATTTATCAACATTAACAACTTTAACAATAAAGGAATCTGAAAGAGGATTTTCGTCTAAATAATTTAAAACTGTGCTAAAGGTATCATCATATTCACTCATTTCATCTTTCCATTCAGTTTTACTTTTAAACACAACTTCTTCTACATTTTTTTGTGATTCAATATCAGCTTTTATATTTTCAATGTTTTCTTCAGTAATATCCTTATTTAAATAAACAACAATACTAAGTTCATCTTCAATAGATTTTGTAGCATTATTAATATTTACAGCACAAATGATAGCAACTGAAACTAATAATAAAGTTATAGTTGTACACATTATAGATGCAAAACTTAAGCTAAAATTACGGATTACGCTTTTAGCAGCATCCCTAATACTTCTACCAAAAATTCTAAATGCCTTCATTAGTTTTATAACTTCCTTTCGCATAATCTCCAGCAAGAATACCATGTTCAATTAATAAAACTCTTTTTTTCATCCTATTTACTATATCTTTATCATGTGTTGCCATTATAATAGTAGTCCCCAAATCCTTATTAATACTATCAATAACAGTCATTATTTCTTTACTAGTTTTAGGATCTAAATTTCCTGTTGGTTCATCACAAATTAACAATTTTGGCTCATTTACAATAGCTCTTGCAATACAAACTCTTTGTTGTTCGCCCCCAGAAAGTTCTCCTGGAAAAGATCGAACTTTATCCTTTAATCCTACTCTTTCAAGAGCACTCATAACTTTTGGTCTAATATCTTTAGATTTCATTCCAACACATTCTAAAGCAAAAGCAACATTTTCATATACAGTTAATTTAGGTAACAATTTAAAATCTTGAAAAACAATACCAATTTTACGTCTTAATTTAAATACCTTACGATTTCTTAATTTTCCAACATTAAGCCCACCAACCATAACAGTTCCTTTAGTTGGTCTTTCTTCTCTATATAACATTTTTATAAAAGTAGATTTACCACTAGCAGTAAGACCAATAACAAATACAAATTCCCCTTTGCTAATTGAAACAGAAACGTCAGCTAAAGCAGTAACACCATTTTTATAAACTTTATTAACATTTTTTAATTCAATAAACTTCATCTAGTCCTCCATAATAATAATATCACAATTTAACATTTTTATAAATACCAAAAAATGTTAGTTAACACATGTAAAAACAAGTATGAAAAGTTGTAAAAAGTTCAAACTTTTACTATAATATTAAAAGTGGAGATGAAATAACTTGAAAAAAAACGAATTTATTGAAGGTGCGTTAATAGCAACAATAGCAATAATAATATCTAAAATTTTAGGTGTCCTATATGTAATACCTTTTTATAAAATTATTGGTGAAAATGGTGGATCTTTATATGGATATGCTTATAATATTTATAATTTCTTTTTAATAATTTCATCAGCTGGCATTCCACTTGCGATAAGTAAAATTACAAGTGAATACAACACCTTAAATAAAAACAAAGAAAAAACATATATGTTTAAATATGCAAAAAAAATAATATTTATTTTTTCTATTATATGCTTTTTAATTTGCTTTTTGGGATCAACTATGATTGCAAATTCAATAGTTGGAAATTTAGAAGGTGGAAATACTGTAAGTGATGTATCTTTTGTTATAAAATGCGTTTCATTTGCAATACTTATAGTCCCAATACTATCTATATCAAGAGGCTACTTACAAGGTCACAGATATATTACTGCTCCATCAATAGGACAAGTAATAGAACAATTAGTTAGAGTTATAGTAATAGTTTTGGGAAGTTTTTTAGCACTAAAAATATTTAATTTAACAGTTGTTCAAGCCGTTGGAATAGCAGTGTTTGGAGCATGTGCCGGAGCATTAGTATCCTACTTATATTTAATTATAAAAATGCACAAAGTTAAAGATAAAATATTTGTTCCAGAAGCTAAAATTGACAAAAACGAAAAGAAAATAATATTTAAAAAATTAATAGGATATTGTATTCCATTTATAGTAATAAATGCAGCAAATAGCATTTATAACACAATAGATATGATACTTGTAATAAATGGATTAAATAACTTAGGATTTAACGCAAATGATGTTGAAACAATAAGTAGTATATTTACAACATGGGGAAGTAAACTAGTTAGTGTAGTAACTGCAATAGCAACAGGATTAGTAATTAGCTTAATACCTTCAATAGTTGAGGCCTTTACTAAAAAAGACATGAAAGAAGTAAATTCACAATTTAATAAAACAATTCAAGTATTACTATACGCAATTGCACCTTTATCAATTTTTTTAAGTATTTTTTCAAATGAAGTATGGACAATTTTTTATGGAAAAAGTTTTTATGGGCCATTAATATTTAAATATATTATTTTATTAGCAATAATGGATAGCGCTTACATAATGATATGTAGCGCCCTACAAGGATTAAGCAAAACAAAATTAATATATACATCAGTAGCAACTGGCCTAATTACTAAAACAATTTTAGATTTACCACTTATGTATTTGTTTAACAATTTAGGGATATATCCATTTTATGGAGCTATTTTAGCATCAGCAACAGGTTATACTTTATCATTAGGAATTCCATTAATTACATTATGTAAAAAATATAAATTTAATTATAAACAAACAATTAAATCAATACCAAGACTAGCTATATCAATTGCCATATTAGTTTTAATAGCAATTATAGTTAAAAATATTGTATTTAAATCAATAACTAATAAAATTTACATGTTAATTGCTCTAGCAATTATAGGTCTAGTTCTAGGAGCTATATACTACTTAATGAATTATAAATTATTAAACGAACTTCTCGGTGATAAAATAATAAACAAATTTAAAAAAAATAAGAAAATAAACGACTAATTTCTTATTTTTTTTATAATTTTGTAAAATTTTAAACTCAACTTATAAATATAATAATAAAAAGGATTAATAATAAAATCAAATTCACCAATTAACTCGACAATTTCAGGATTAAAACCCTTTTTTATCTCATATATATGGTAATAAGGGTTATTTTTATCAACATTACCAGATATTCCATAAAAATTAACATATTCTTTTTTTAATTTCAATGAATCAATTATATGTGCATTATAAAAAGCATACTTAGGATTAAAATCTTTATATAATGGATCTATTCCACTCATAAAAGTAATTCCTTCATTACCAATAAACACCGACATTAAAGTTCCAATATTAATAATTTTTTGCTCTTCTTTCAACTTCTTAGCATAATTTAATTCATTATTTAACTTATTTAATTTATTATTTAATTCATCTTCTCTTTTTTTAACTTTATTTCCAACATTAATTTTTTTAATTTGTTCATAAAAATTAAATAACTCTAAATTAACAGAATCAATTTCTTTTTTTATTAAGTTAAAATAAATATCAGTATCAATATAGACAATATATAGTTTAATATACTCATTCATTAAATCATACATTTTCTTATAATAATAACTAGGTCTTATAATAAAATTATTCTTAGAACCAGACTTTTTCAATAAATTAGTAAATAATTCAATTTCATCACTATTTATATTTTTAATACAAACTCCATTATTTAAAGTTTTGTTAATATTTTTACGAGTATTTTTGGTAAATGAATTTAAAGTTTTATCATAATCTTCGCTTAATTTAAACCTACATAAAAATCTTGGTTGCAATGTTTCAAAGTTTTCTGTCCAACCTATGTGTTTATATTTTAAATTTATAAAATTATTATATATTTTATCTCCTACAGTCTTAACTAAATTTCCTTCTTTATCTCTAATGTTATAAATTACATTAGGATCTATTTTAAATAAAAATCCATTATGTTTTTTTACAAATTCTATAATATTATTATGAAATTCCTTTAATAAATTATAATTACTTACGTCAAACAAATAGCCTCTAGGAGAATAAAATAAACTTTTTTTAAAAGGCATTTGTTTTTCTAATAACATAGTAACACCAACTAAATTATTTTTATCATATAATCCTAATAAATAATAATTCCAATTAGTAATTTTTTTTAATTCTCCCCACTCTGGTAATTGATAAATAGATATATAAGGACTTTTCATTGCAAATCTTTTATATTCTTCTTTACTAATAATTTTTAACTTCATAATAACCTTCTTAACTTTCTATAGATTTTTAACATTATAGGAAGTAAATTATATAAAAATTTATTATTTATTAAATCAAATTCTCCAATAAATTCAATGTATTTATCCCCAAATTTCCTTTTAAAATCATGTAACTTTGCTAAATTTTTATAAGACGTATTAGGGTCACCAGGAGTTCCAAACAAATCGAAAAAATCATACTTTTGATTATAAGCATCTTTTATTGCTTCATAATAACATCTCATAACTGCACATGTTTTATTCGATAATTCATTACCAGCTTGAAAAAAACTCCAAACTCTGTTATTAGTTGAAATGCACACAATTGTACATATTATTTTTTTTTCATCATCGAATTTACTAAAAAAATTAAATTCATTTTCAAGTCTTTTTATTTTATCATTATAATCACTAATTTTCTTTTTACTAACGTTAGTAATATTTTCTTTATACTCTTTTAATGTATTAAAAATTTTACTTTTTTGCTTTCCTAAATCAATGGAAACATTAAAAAACTTTATATAATTTTTAAACACATTAATTAACGTTTGATAATAAAATTCATTATGAGGATCAAAATTATCCTTTTCACTGGTCCCCAATATTAATTCATAAAACTCTGAAATATTAATCTCATTATTAATTTCTAAATCATATTGAAAACTCCTTTTTACAGATTGCAAAAATGATTTTGACATTTTTGACTCTATGTCTTCCCATTTTCTATTTAAATCAATCCTAAAAGTATATCGAGGTTGATTACCTTCATATAGTTTATAAAAGCCAGTATGCTTATAACCTAAATCTAACATATAATTATATAATTCATAATTATTATTGCCATTTTCAATGGGATTAGCATTTTCATCAATATCATGATATGGAATATCTGGATCAAATTTTATATATATAATTTTATTTTTCTTCATATAGTTTTTAATAGAATCTGTAAAAAAACTAATTAGTTCTTTATCAGTATAATCTAATATAAATCCTCTTGGAGAATACCCATAACTAAAGCCAAATGGAGTTTTTTTTAACAAAATTAAGGCAGTTGCAATTAATTTATCATCATCATTTACTACACCTAAATATATTGGAATTTGCTTTTTAATTTTTTTACAAAAACATCCCCATTCATAAGTTTGTAAAAAATGACTTTTTTTATGATTAACTGTAAAATTTTGATATTCTTCTTTTTCAACATTTTCTAAAAATCTCATAGATACCACCTTAGTAAGATAATAACATAATTAACTTTTTTTAACAAGTTATGACAATGCAAACCATTTTCAATTAATAAAATTTTTGATATAATAAAAATGGTGAAAATAAATGAACACTACAAACATAATATTATTAACTATAATTATTATAGGTATAATTGGCATACTTTATGTAATAACATATAACAATATAATAAATTATAAAATAAAGATTGAAAAAGCAGAAGGAATAATTGATGAAAACTTAAGAAAAAAATATGATATAATTGCTAAACTAAATATAGCAATTAAAAAAGTTGTCACAAAAAAAGATTATCTTAAAGACTATATAGAACTTAAAGATAAAAGAATAAGCAATTATGAATTAGATCGTAAATTAACAGAAGCAATGAATATAATATTAGAAGTTAAAAGCGACCATGAAGAATTAGAAAATAAAGATTTTAATAATGACTTAAAAGAAATAGAACAAATAAATGAAATACTAACATCATGCAAAAACTATTATAATAAAAACACCTCTGAATTAAATAAAATAATACGTAAATTTCCCTCTAATATTGTAGCCAAAATTCATAGATATAAAATAAAGCCATTTTTTGATGGCAAAAATATGCAAGATGCAGTTATTGATGACTTTAAACTATAATGCCCAATCTATAGGCTTTAAATTATTTTTTACTAAAAATTCATTAGTCTTAGAAAAAGGCTTACTTCCAAAAAAACCAGTATAAGCAGAAAATGGTGAAGGATGTGGACTCATAATAATATAATGTTTAGAATTAGTTATTAACTTAGCCTTTTCTTTAGCAAAATTACCCCAAAGAATGAACACAACAGGTTCATTTTTTTTATTTAAAACTTTTATTATATAATCTGTAAAAGGTTCCCATCCTAAATTTCTATGACTTGCAGCCTTATCTTTTTCAACAGTTAAAACAGCATTTAATAATAAAACACCTTGTTTTGCCCACTTTGTTAAATCGCCATCACTATGTGGCTTAATTCTTAAATCATTTTCTAACTCTTTATATATATTTTGCAATGATGGAGGTAATTTTACACCTTTTTGAACAGAAAAAGACAAACCATGAGCTTGATGTTCACCATGATATGGATCTTGTCCTACTATAACAACTTTAGTATCTTTAAAACTAGTTAGCTTTAAAGCATTAAATAAATATTCCTTCGGAGGATATATAATTTTTTTATCATATTCATCTGTAATTATTTTATAAAACTTTTTAAAACCTTCACTATTCCAAATTATTTTTAAAACATCATCCCAATCATTTCCTATCATTTTTTATTCCTCCTTCAAAGACAACTCACATGCATTAATTATATCATTTAAATCATTAGAGCCAATTAAAAATCTTGTCTGATGACAAAAAGTCAAATTAGTTGGTAACTCTTTTAACCATTTTTTAGGAAATGGTTTTTTTAATTTTGTAGTATCAGAATTAATTGTAACAGCTTGAGCTAAATATCCTCCCCTTTTAGAAGGATAAATAACATATGTTACCTCCGTATTGGGTAAGGAATCCTTAAAATGTAAATATCTATTTAAAACTAAAATCTTTTTATTTTTAGATTTTTTATACATATCAATAACCATTTTTTCATCATTTAAATTTCTAATTTCATTATTAATCATATTAGATAATAAAATAGATGCAAAATCAACAGCTTTTATAAATTCCAAATCACCATTGCCCACTCCCGTAAAATCATTAAAAGAGGAAATAGCATAACTTAAAGTATCTGCATTACCAGTATTATCACTATAATCAATATTTTGCACTAAATGCTTATCTATTTTTTCGTAAACATAATCACCATAAATTAAAGGGGCAAATTTTTTCCACAATTTACCAAAAGAAGCATATGGAACGCCATTATCTCTAACCTCATTATTTACCATATGATGATCAAATTCACCTAAGCCAATATCAAATTTTAATCCATCATATTTACTACTGTCACTTGTTCTTATTATTTTAATATTAGGATTTATCAACTTTAAAAAAGCCGCAGAAAAAACATCATCTGCGTGAAATAATCCATTGTGAGTAATACCCAAATTACATTTTTTAAGTTCCTGTAAATTCATATAAACACCTACTTATGATACGATTCATTATTTATAATTTTAAAACATCTATAAATTTGTTCTAATAGTATGCCCCTAAATAATCCATGAGGGAAAGTCAAATCAGAAAAGCTTAAAACATAATCACATTGATTAATAATATCATCATTTAACCCTAACGAAGGCCCAATAATAAATGTTATATTACTATTATATATTAATGTCTTTTCTATTAAAGAAGCAAATTCAAAACTAGCTAGTTTTTTCCCTTTTAAATCTAACGCAATGTTAAAATCCTTTTTGTCTATAACATTTAAAATGCTTTCAATTTCTTCTTTGTGAATAGGATTATCTTTTAATTCAACAATTTCAATTTTTGTATATTTTTTTAATCTTGTTAAATAATCATTTATTAAATCATTTAAATACTTTTCTTTTATTTTACCTATACATAATATTTTTATCAAAATTCTACCACTTCCGTTTTTTCATTTTGCCTAGCACAAATAATATTATGAAAATCAATATTATACTCTAAAAAAGTATTACTTATAGTATCTAATGCAATCTCCTCTAAATTATTAGTTTCACTTAAATGAATCAGTATTATTTTTTTTGTTTTATCGCCTATTAATTTAGATAAATAAAACGAAGCAGCGTTATTTGATAAATGACCATTATCACTTAAAACTCGTGTCTTTAACCACTTTGGATAAGGGCCATGCTGTAATAGTTCAATATCATGATTACTTTCAAATAAATAAACATCAAGATTTTTCAAATACTTAAAATTTTTAGTATTAACATATCCTGTATCCGTTACATAACCTATTTTAGAATTATTACTTTCAATTACAAAATTTCTAGCATCAACTGCATCATGACTAGATTTAAAAGATATAATTTTAATATCATCAATAAAAATTTCATCTTCACATATTAAAATATGTGAATAATCATTTATATCTTCAATTTCAAACAATTGTTTTTGAGAAATAATAATTGTTGCATTAGTATTTATAATTAACTTTTTTAAAGCAGAAATATGATCAGTGTGATTATGACTAATAATTATATAATCTATATCACATACATTAACTCCAATATCAGCCAAAGTATCTTTTATATATTTATAATTTCTTCCAGCATCTAACAAAAATTTTTTGTTATTAACTTCTAAATAGGTAACATTTCCTTTAGAACCACTAGATAAAACACAAACTTTCATCAGTATATACTCAATGGGTTTACAAAACGATAACTACCATGATATGGCCAACCATAAGATACAGACAAATGTAAATGAACTCCAGTTGCAAAACCTGTATCCCCCATTGTTCCAATAACATCTCCTTTATTAACTTTTTGGCCAACTTTAGCAAGTAATGAATCCATATGAGCATATAAACTATAAACATTATTATCATGTTGTATAACGGCATATGTTCCATCACTTCGTGAATGAGTTCCTTCTACGGCAGCTTCAACAACAGTTCCATCTCCAATTGAATAAATAGGAGATCCTCTACCTGGACCAGATATGTCTATTCCATCATGCATTTTCCCCCATCTATACGCATAATTACTAGTGATTTTATAAGGATATGCTGTAGGCCATCCCCAGTTCCCATATATGTATACACCAGAATATGAAGGGCCAACAACTGTAATTTGTTCAACAGCATCTCTAATAGTTTCTGTATAAGAAAAATCAACTTGAGAACTTTCTTCCCCATTTATAACCTCATAATTTTCATGAGTTAATACAATCCCAGATACTCCAGGTTGAATAATTTCTTTATATCCGTATCCTTTAGTTTTATCAACTATTGTTTTATTAGGTAAATTAATTGTAGATTCTTCAATTTGGGAAACATTATATATAAAAGTAACTATCGGATCAATTAATGTAACATTTACTTCATCACCAATTTGTAACATACTATTTTCACTACGATATTCAGGATTAGCTATTAAAAATTCTTGTGGATTTAATTTATATTCTTCACTAATACTACTAATGCTATCTCCTAATTGAACAGTATAGGTGTCCATTTTAGCATCAGGCCCAAACAATAAATCCTGTGACAATGAGTCAACATCAGTATAAATTTTATCACTTACACTTACATAACTTTCTTTAATAGTTATAGTCTCTAAAAAATACATATCAGTTACAACTTGCCCAATATCAGTTAAGTTAGCAACATCATCATTTATAAAATCATTATAATCATCAATTGAAACAAAAGCTAATATATACTTTTTTATTGCTTCATCAAAAATTGATTTATCTAAAACATTTATTGTAAAATCATCAGGAATTTCTTCATATTCATGATATTCATTATCGCTATACTTAATTGTTATAGTATAACCTTTAATAGTAAAATCATCCCTTTGTTCAATTAAACTGTATATTTCCTTAGCAGAAGAATAATCTTTACTATATGTGTTTACTTTTACAATATCAAAAACACTAGGAGGATAAACATAATCCACGCCATATTCATTTTTTATTTCTTGTTGTTCGGAATTTATTAAGTCATATAATTCCTGTTCATCTTTTATTATACCAATAACCTCTCCATTTAAATAAATTTGGTAAGCTAATGATGCAGTAATATTATTTGTATTATTTAATTGATTAATAAAATATAATATACCAACAATACATGACAAAATTATAGTTACAATTATATCTTTTTGTTTCATTCTTCTACTCCATTAACTTTAAGCTGACTTTTAAAACTCAGCATATTTAATTCAAATAATAAATTAACAGTTCCTAAACCACCTTTACGATGTTTAGCAATAATTAACTCTGCAGGAACTATTTTTTGATTAAAATCCTTTGCTTTTTCATAATAATCTTTACGATTTATAAATAAAACCATATCAGCATCTTGTTCCAAAGAACCAGATTCTCTCAAATCTGCTAACATTGGCTGGTTACTTTCTCTTTTTTCAGCACTTCTTGATAATTGTGATAAAGCAATAACAGGAACGTTCAATTCTAAAGCCATAGTTTTCAACGCACGAGATATTTCAGATACTTCAACTTGTCTAGATTCAATTCGCTTATTACCGCTACTAACCAATTGTAAATAATCTATTACAACTAAACCTAAACCTGATTCACTATTAGCAAGTCTTCTACATTTTGCTCTAATTTCTTGACATGTTACACCTGCATTGTCTTCGATATAAATATTCGTATCTGATAGTTGACTCATTGCTTCATTATATCTTTTCCAATCTTTTTCCTGCATATTTCCAGTTTGTAACTTATAAGAATCAATTTGCCCAATTGATGCAATCATACGATTTATTAACATATCTGCGGACATTTCTAAATTAAATATTGCTACAGCTTTTTTTGTTCTAGTTGCAGCATAAGAAGCCATATTTAATGCTAATGCTGTTTTTCCCATTCCTGGACGAGCAGCAAGTATTATCATTTCCCCACCTTGTAAACCAGTAGTTATTTTATCAAAATCAGGAAAACCCGTTTCTAAACCAGTTATAGTTCTTTTATTTTTAGCAAGTTCTTCTAATTTAGCCTGAGCTCTTCTTAAAATTTCTTGAATTGGCACAAAATCTCCAACAGACCTTGCTTTTACAACATTTAATATATTTTTTTCAGCATTATCTAGTAAACTAGTAATATCTTCCTCTTCATAACTATTTGTAATTATATCAGTGGCAGTATCAATTAAATTTCTTCTTACAGCATAGTCTTTTACAATCTTAATATAAAAATCTAAATTTGCACTAGTAACCACTGAATCAATTACTTCAGTAATATAATCCAACCCAACAGTATTTAACTTCTTTTCTTTGTCTAACTCATTCTTAATAGTAGTTATATCAATAGGAATCTTAGAATCATGTAAGTTTTTTATGGCATTAAAGATAAACTTATTTCTTTCATCAAAAAACATATCAGGTGTAATTTCTTCAACAATTTTATTTACATCATAGCCATTTAAAAAAGCTACACCTAATACACTCATTTCCGCTTCAAGATTTTGAGGCATCCTTCTTGCCATAATTCCTCCTATTTTAATAAATTAATTTTTATATTAAATTTTACTTTTTTATGTAACTCTACAGCAACATTAGTAATTCCTAATGAACTAATAGCATCAGTTACTTTAATATTTTTTTTATCTATTTTATAACCCATTTCTTTTAATTTATCACTTATTTGCTTACTAGAAACTGTTCCAAAAACTTTATCGTCTTTTCCAGTCTTAACTTTAAATTCAATTATTTTATCATTTAACTTATTTTTAATTTGATTATATTCATCAACTAATTTTTGTTCTTCTTTTTCTCTAAAATCAATTTCCTTATCTAAAATTTCTTTGCTCTTTTTTGTATATAAAACAGCTAGCCCATTCTTTATCAAAAAATTATTAGCATAGCCATCACTTACGTCTAGAATACTATCCTTTTTTCCTTTTCCTTTAACATCTTTAAGTAAAATAACTTTCATTATAAAAGCCTCCTTAAGCAAAAATATTATAACATTTTTCCTTTAATTAGTAAAATAAAAAAATATAGAAGTCAATCTATATTATTTTACATATGGTATTAAAGCCATAAATCTAGCATATTTAACTTGTTGAGCAATATGTCTTTGATGTTTTGCACATGCTCCAGTCATACGACGAGGTAAAATTTTTCCTTTATCATTAATATATTTATTAATAATCATTACGTCTTTATAATCAACACTTTTACCAGCACACATTTGACATATTTTTTTCTTTTTACGATAAAATTCTGCCATTATTATCCTCCTTTATTAAAATGGTAAATCATCACTACTTAAAGTAAATTCGTCACCAAAATCTTTATAAGGATCTTCACTAATATCAGTAGTTTCTACATTATTTGAATTAATTAAATTGTCACTTCCATTTGGACTATATGCAATACTATTATCCACAGAATTACTATCACTACCTTGACGGCCACCTAAAAATTCCATTTGGTCAACTACAACATCAGTTGTATATCTTTTAGTCCCATCTTGTGCATCATAACTTCCATTTCTTATTCTACCACCAGCACTTATTAAAGTTCCTTTTTTACAATATCTATTAATAGTAGAAGCCAATCTACCAAAAGCAACACAATTAATAAATTCAGTTTCTCTTTCACCATTTCTATTAGCAAAATCACTACTACAAGCTAATGAAAATCTAGCAATTTCCATATTACTTTGTGACATTCTTGATTCGGGATCTCTTGTAAACCTTCCAATCAAAATTACTTTGTTCATAATTATTCTCCTTCAACTTTAATGATTAAATGTCTTAAAACATTTTCGTTTATAGAAACTTTACGATCAAATTCATGAATAGATTCTTTATCGGCTTCAACAGTCATTACATAGTAATACCCACTAACTTCTTTTTTAATAGGATAAGCTAATTTTTTTCTACCCATTTCTTTGAATTCAATAACCTTTGATGTTTTTGTTTTTAATAGCTTTTGAAGATCTTCACTAATTTTTTTAATTTTATCTTCTTCCATAGTAGCTTTCACTATAAACATAATTTCATACTTAGTCATTCTTACACCTCCTTATGGTCATTCCGGCTTCCAAAGAAGCAAGGAGTAATTTCTTTTACTCGCAAGTATTATAGCAAATATGCAAAAGTATATCAAGAGAAAGAGGCTTAATATTTAATTTTTATTTAAACGTTTCTTTCTAAAAATTGGGGTTATAACAGAATCATCTAATGCAAACATAATATATGCCCAACAAATAGAAAATAACAAGTTAAAAATTAAACTAGCACCATAACTCATTTCGGGGAAAATATACGCAAGCATGAAAACAAACACAATAAAATATGCATAATAATAATATGATAATTTTCCTAAAAATAAACATAAAGGACTTTTGTTGTATAAAACAGAAATATAATCTTTATCAATTAATAATATAGCCAAAAATAATAAAATAAATAAAGAATTAGTTACTTCACTCCAATTTATTCCGTTATAAATATTCCATAATATAAATACACCTAAAATAACATGTAGAAAACTCAAAAGAAGCTTTATATTTTCACTAAATTTTTTCTTTTTAAAATATTCAACAATATAATACAAATACATTCCAATAATCATTGTTGCTATAACTCGCGCAAGTCCATTTAAAATGCCAAAAGAATTTAATAAATTAGAATCTAATTTTCCTGCAAAACCAATGCTAGTATAAGTTAAAATAAGAAATACCGGAGCAAATATACCAGCAAAAAAATCTTCACTTTTACTAACAACATAATATAAAATTAAAGTAGAAATTATAATTGCAGACACAACCCATAAAGGTGCATTCCAAATATAAGAAACACCAGCTACAGGATTAAAAGTTAAAGTCTTAACTTCTAAAGCATTTACTATTCCAATTTGAGAAAGGCCTAAAAATTCCCAAATAGAATTAATAAAAACACTGAAAATATTTAATAAACTAGTTTTATTAATAAAATTTCTTACTATAAAAGCACACAAAACTCCACCAAATAAAGTAGGATATAACTTAGAAAATCTATTTAAAGTATATTTCCAAGATTTTTTAAAAGCCATTTCTTTGGACTGATTTTCTTTAAAATTTTTCATTAAATAAAAGCCAGCTAGAAAAAGAAAATAAGAAATAACACTCCCACCCGTAAATATTAATTTTTGACCAGTAGAAGCCCAAACATAATTATTTAAATAACCAAACCCTATTGCTATAACAAATATAAAACTCCAAAATCCGATAGTTGTTGTTATTTTATTTTTCATATATCCTCCATATTATCACTACTATATAAATAGTAAACTAAGTTTTAATGTTTGTCAATTAACTAAAAAAAGATGATACAATTACCATCTTTAAAAAACTAATTTTTCTTTTTATTTTTTTCTACATTTTTTGGATTATCTATTATAGTAATATCGTTTTTATCATCAACACTAATAACCCTTGTATTTGTAATTAAATCATGTAACCCACGGTTATCTTTTCTTAAAACTAACATTAATACAATTAAAGACATAACTAATAATTCTAAATAAGAAACCACTAATGATAAATAATAATAATTACTTTTGCTAAAAACAAATACACCAACAATTAATAAAACAGAAAATATAATATTATTTAAAATAACAGATCTAGTTATAAAATTTAATATTGTTAACTTCTTATTATTAGCACTCGCAACTTTTATTTTCATTATTTTCTTTCCTAAAGTTTGTCCATTTAAAAAGTATTGTAAAACTCCAAAATAACCTAAAAATAAAATTGAAGATATTGATGCGCTTATAACTCTATATTTATTTAAATCATAAGTTAATTCAACAATTTTAGTTTTATATTCACTAGATTCAACATTCAATTTATCTTCGTTAACATCAGTTATCAGCTCATTATATTCATCATAAGTTTTTCTATAATTATCTAAATAGGGATTAATAAATTTTATATTTACAATTAAAGATACAAGGATTGTGATAAATAAAAAATCCATTAAATATGCCATAACTCTTTTTAAAGTTAAATCCATAACAACCTCTTAATTATCGCTACGTCCAAAAATTGACAATAAATGAATAAATAAATTAATAAAATCTAAATATAAATCTAAAGCTCCATATATTGCTAAATTTTCTACTGGTAATCCGCTATTTTCTAAATTTTTAATTTTTTGAACATCATAAGCGGTTATACCAATAAAAATTAAAACACAAACAATAGATACTATCAAATAAATCATAGAATTATTTAAAAATATATTAACAAGTGAAACTATAATAGCAGCAATTAATGCAAATAATAAATAACTCCCCATTTTAGTTAAATCTAATTTAGTAGTATACCCTATTAAAGCCATTATAGCAAAAGTTATCGCTGCAGCAAGGAATATATAAATTATAGAACTTACAGCATAATAAATAAATATTGATGCAAAAGTTAAACCACTAACAAAAGAATATAATAAAAATGAAACTTTTGCAGTAGTTGGTTTCATTTTCATTACCCTCGAAGATAATACAAAAACTAAAACTAACTCTACAATAACAAATATTATATAACCAGGACCATTGTAAATATTATTTAACATAACCTCACTAGTTGATACAAAATAACCTGTTGCAAATGTTACTAATAAACCAAAACACATCCATAAAAATGTTTTACTAATTAAATTATCTTTCATAAGCCTCCTTTAAACATTAAATCGGAAATAACATATATCTCCATCATTTATTATATATTCTTTTCCTTCAATTCGCAACTTTCCAGCTTCTTTAACTTTTTTTTCATCTTTATAATAATTTAAATCATCAAAACTCATAACTTCAGCTTTAATAAAACCCCTTTGAAAATCACTATGAATAATGCCAGCACATTCCGGAGCTTTCATCCCTTTTTTAAATGTCCATGCTCTAACTTCATCCTTACCAGCAGTAAAGAAAGTGGCTAGACCTAATAAATCATATGTAGCAAAAATTAATTTATCCAATCCACTATTATTAACACCTACAGATTTTAAAAATTCTTCTCGTTCCTCATTTTCAAGACCTGCTAAATCAGCTTCTAATTTAGCACACATGACTACAACACCAGCACCCTCAGCACTTGCATATGATTTAACTTGTAAAGTATAGTCATTATCACCAACAATAACTGATTCTTCATCGACATTTGCAACATAAATAATTGGTTTTAAAGTTAATAAACTAAAATTTTTTAAAATTTTTAATGCATCTTTATCAAAGTTTATTCTTCTAAGAGGTATATTGGATTCTAAATTAACTTTACATTTTTTTAATACTTCAACCTCCAATAGTGATTCTTTATCCTTCGTTGTTTCAGCTTTTTTTTCTATTTTTCCAAGCCTATTATTAACAACATCTAAATCAGCCAATACTAATTC
The DNA here is from genome assembly GCA_944371315.1 of uncultured Bacilli bacterium. Taxonomy (GTDB): domain Bacteria; phylum Bacillota_I; class Bacilli_A; order RF39; family UBA660; genus Onthocola_B. The sequence continues at coordinate 27,760 of CALVXN010000006.1, forward strand.
AATGTTAATAATTTCAATGTCACTTACAGGATTTGTTTTACCGGTAACATGTGTTATGTTAGCATCATCAAAGCATCTAACAACCTCTACTATTGCATCAACTTCCCTTATATGTGACAAAAATTTGTTTCCTAAACCTTCACCTTGCGAAGCACCTTTAACTAATCCAGCAATATCAGTAAACTCAAATGTTGTAGGAACAACACTTAATGGATTATACAATTCTTTTAAAAAATCGATTCTTTTATCAGGAACAAAAACTATTCCGACATTAGGTTCAATAGTTGCAAATGGATAATTTGCTGCCAATATATTTTGTTTAGTTATTGCATTAAATAAAGTTGATTTTCCTACATTAGGAAGTCCGACAATTCCAGCTTTTAAACTCATAAATATTCCCCCATTCTACGGTGCTACCGAAGCACCAACACCTAAAGGCAAACCAATAACATACCAAACTATTATAAATGATAAAAAGAATAAAAAACTAATTACTACATAAGGTATTTGAAATTTAATAGCTTCACAAATAGTCAATGATTTTTTTGATTGATTATAATTAGCTAAAAAAGCTACATAAATAATAAAATAAGCAAATACAGGAGTTAACCCAATAGTTAATGAATTACCTAATCTAAATACCAATTGACTAAACTCAGGACTAATTCCTACACTCATTAATGAAGGAACTGCTGAAGAAAATATTTGCCAACTATTTAAGGCGTTTGGTAAAAACAAAGACGAAATCGCAACAACAACAAATAATAATAAAATTAAAGGCAAAGCACTAAAATTTGAATGTGTTACTAAATTTGTAAACGCAGCTGTTATAACATTACCTATGTTTGAATACTTAAATATATTAATAAAAATAGATGCAGCAAAAATCATTACAATTATTTTACCAATACCATTTAAGGAATAACCTAAAGCTTCAATAAATTCTTTATTATTCGTGATAGTTTTAGCACCAATTCCATAACATAATCCCCATATAACAAATAATACAGCAACTATAAATATAAAACCATTGCTAAAAAATGAATTATAACTAAATAATTTATCAATATAATAAGTTTGACTATAATCAAGCAAGTTACCAGAAAAAGGAAGACCCGGTATAATATTGTAAATAAATATTAATAAATATACAAAACCAAAAGTAAATGCCCATATAAGTCCTCGCATTTTCCTTTTAGTTAAAACCAACTCATCTTCTAACTCATCTTCAGGAAATTCATATTTTGGAACTTTTTTTGCAATATAGTTTTCACTTATATTAGTCAATAACAAACTCAATCCAATTATCAACAAAAACATTACAAAAATATATGCCCATGGCGAAATACTATAAGCATTATCAATAATATGAGCATTTGATAAAGTCATTGTTAACAAACTAGAATCAACACTTGTTAAAAATAAACTAATACCATTACCACATGTTAAAGAAGCAAACGCTGTAATAATACCAATCATTGGATTACGTTTTCCATATAAAAATAACAACGCACCTAAAGGTATAAAAATAACATATGATAAATCTCCAATAATGCTACTCAAAATACAAATTAAAACTAGAGCAAAAGTAACAGTAGTCTTTTTAGCTTTTTTTGTTAATAATATAATAATTGTCTTTAAAAAGCCACTTTTAACCATTATACCAATACCTAATAATATTATAATCAAATTTGATAAAACAGCAAAATTAGCAAAATTAGAAACAGTTGATGTAAAAATGTATTTTAAACCGCTCAAACTAAATAAAGAAGTTACAGATTCAGTAGTTACCTGATAATCACCAGTAATAGAAGAAACTTTACTATATGTAGCTTGAACATTAAAAAAACTCAAAATTCCACTTAGTACAATAATAATTAAACATAAAATTAAAAGAAACATCACTGGATGTAAACCAATTTTTTCTTTATTTTTAATTTTTTTCACAATTAATCACCTTTTTAAGTTTTTTCATGAATTCCAATCTATCCATCATTATTTCTCTACCGCAATTATCACACTTGATTTTTACATCAGCCCCATTTCTAACAATAGTCCACATATTACTTTGACAAGCATGTGGTTTTTTCATTATTACTTTATCATTTAAAGTAAATTCAACAATTTTCATTATTCATCCTCAATTTTAACATTCATTTTATTCAATAAATCTTCTAATTCATCAATACCATCAAAAAACAATTCAATCTTATTTTTATGAACCCTAACTTTAGTATTTAAAGAATCCATAATAATATTTTCATACATACGATATTTAGTATCAAAATTACTTTTATTATAACTTTTTATTTTTACATTTTTTTCTTCTTGACTAAGTTTTTCTAAATCATGAACACTTAAATTATCAGTTATAACTTTTTTAGCTAAATCTATAACTTTATTTTCATCGTCCATTTTACTCAAAACCCTAGCATGAGACATAGTTAAATTTCTTTTCTCAACTAGTTTCTTTACTTCATCAGGCAATTTCAATAAACCTAATATATTAGTAACATAAGTCCTACTTTTACCAAACTTATTAGCAAATTCATCTTGAGTATATCCACGTAATTTAATTATATTACTAATTGATGTAGCCTCATCAATTGGATTTAAATTTTCCCTTTGAATATTTTCTACTAAAGCTATTTCCATCATTTCTTGATCATCAAAATCTTTTATTATTGCAGGAATCTTTTTTAAACCTGCAATCTTTGCAGCTTTTGTTCTTCTTTCACCAGCAACAAGTTCATAGCCTTTAACACTCTTTTTTACAATTATAGGTTGAACTATACCATATTCAGAAATAGATTTAGCAAGTTCATTTAATGATTCAATATCAAAAGTTTTACGTGGCTGATAAGGATTACTTCTTATTTCATCAATATCAATTTCTGTAACATCATTTGAACTTTCTTCAACTATGTCTTTTTCAAAATTATCAAAATCTATTACAGTATTAGAAAAAAGTTGTTCTAAACCCTTACCCAATGCTTTCTTTTTAGTTTCCATCTCTACTAACCACTTCCTTTGCTAAATTATGATATGCTTCAGTAGCCCTACTTGTAGGGTCATATTCATTAATAGGTTTTCCGTGACTTGGAGCTTCAACTAATCTAACCAATCTAGGTATTATAGTATTAAAAACTTTATCTTTAAAATATTTTCTAATTTCTTCAATTACTTCTAAACCAATGTTAGTTCTACCATCTAACATAGTTAATAACACACCTTCAATTCTTAAATTCGGATTCATGCTTGATTGAACCATAATAATAGAATTTAAAAGTTGAGTTATACCTTCTAATGCAAAAAACTCACATTGAACAGGAATAATAACTGAATCGCTGGCAACTAAAGCATTCATTGTTCCTAAACCTAATGACGGTTGACAATCTATTATAATATAATCATAATTATCCTTTATTTCTTCTAATTTTAATTTTAACTGCATATTTTGTTGAAATTCTTTATCTTCAAGCATCTTTTTAACAAATTCAACATCAACACCAGCCAAGTTTATTGTTGCAGGAATAATACTTAAATTATGAAACTTCGTTTTTTTAATAGCTTTTTTTACATCACACTTTCCAGTAATTAATTCATATATATCATTTTTAAAATCATTAGAATTCAAACCTAAACCAGTAGTAGCATTACTTTGAGGGTCCATATCTATTATTAAAACTTTTTTGCCTAATTTTCCCAAAGCAGCAGATAAATTTATACTTGTAGTAGTTTTACCTACACCACCTTTTTGATTTACTAATGATATTATTTTAGTCATAACCAGCACCTCTTTATAACTTTCGACTATTATATTTTATCATACATTTAATAATATTTGAAATGTTTTTAAATTTTTTTTGTAGAAAAAAAATCTTCATAAATTAGAAGATTTCATTTTACATTAATTATCATAGTTAATTAATATTTTTTATTACTCACAAGTTGCTCCCATAGAAGTATAAATAGATTTAATACCTTCAACCGTTAATTTTCCATCTTTCATATATGATTTTAAAACTGGCTGATCTGTAACAAATTGTTCTAAATCCATTTTTTTATAATCTATAAATACATCAGAAATAATTTCATTATCACTTCTAGTAATTTTATAAGTATATCCGCCATATGCATCATTTGATGCGCTATATGTTGAATTTAAAGTATCCTCAAGAGTATCTAAAATACTTGATACATCAGAATCAACAACTTCTTTAGTATTTACGCTATCAACAAATTCACCAGTATAATTTATAGTATATGTCGATGTAAGTTCATAATTATTAACTACATCTTTAGAATATAAACTACAAGTAATACTGCCGCTTTTGTCATTTATACTTTCTTGTTCTTTAATTTCATCATCATTATTTTTATCATCATTAATGTCCTTATTTTCAAAAAAACATCCAGTTAACATCAACATTCCAAATAATAAAACAAATAACTTCTTCACAACCTTCACATCCTACAAGAAAATTATACAATAAAATAAAAGGGGATGTTAGAAAATAGATAATCTATTTTCTATACATCTTCTTTTCTTTTGGCTTTACACCAAGAATAACTTCTTTTTGTAAACCAAATGGCCTATCCCAATAACTTTTCTTGATTAACTTTGGATTATCTAAGAGTTTAAATAATTTTCGTATATTAACGCCTAAACATTCTAACATAAATTCACACTCAACGCTATCCATGCCACGCCTTCTAAACCTTGTATAATTCATATTTTGTTTAATTTGTCCATACGTTCCTTCAACTTGTATACTTCTATTTATTCTAATTTCAATTCCATCTGGACTTAATAAGTTTTTTCTTGCCTCATCTTTATAAGTTTCATATTTAACACTTAATTCAGTCTTTCTAAAATCTTGGCTTTTGTCTTTCAAGTATTCCTTGCATTTATAAGAATATTTACAATTATCGCATCCTTCAAAAATATAAAATTTTGAATCTTTATATCTCGGATGAGTTTTAGTGAAAATATACTTTCCCACAATTCCATTTAGACATTTAAAATTACCATTACCAAAGAAAAATAATTGTGGTCTCTTTCCTGATGTTTCACCGTTCCAAGCCACAAATTTTAAATAATTTCCAATATTGTTCGTGTGTAAAAATTCATAATTTTTATATATTCCATAACCAGAATCTCCACATAAATTAGTTGGATAATTACCATAGCCTTTTTTATATCTTTCTAACATTGGAATTAAAGTATTTTGATCATCTCGTTTTTGAAATACTCCATACATTGTTATCAATCCACTTGATACTATAACTTGAGTATTATATGCTGCATGAAAATCATGACTAAGTTTGGAATAGTAATCTTCTTTTAAAACCATTGCTGTTGCATCTTTATCTGTTTTGTAGTAAGAATTTCTTTCTTCTCCACATATCCTTTCTTTTTCTTCATATTCAATTAACTTATTTAAATATTCATATCCAGTTTTTATAATCCTTTGAGATACTGTTAGTCTTTTACCTTTACCTTGTGGAATATCATAATAATCTATATTATTTATATTAGCATAGTTTATAATTAACTCGTTAAACTCCTTTGCAGTAATATAATCAGTGTTTTCATACGAATAATTCATAATATTTATTAAATCTTTAATTTTAGAATCTAATTTTTTGTGATATGATTTAGGGTTCCATACAAATTTATATTTGTTAGCATTTGCTTCTAATTTTGTTCCATCAATGTATTGATTATCAATATCTATATGATATTCTTTTATTATAGTGGAAGTAATTGTTGAAAATATTTCTAAAGAATAAGGTTTAATATATGTATTTATAAAATCACAAAAAGTAGCATAACTTGGTTCTTCTTGTTCTATTAAATATATAACCCTTAAATCTGTGTAACATAATTTTTCTAATTCTCTAACTGAACTCTTAAATTCAGAAAAACAATAAAGAATAGTTGCCATCATATTATATGGATTATAGCTAGTTCTTCCTTTACATTTATTTTTGTTCTTATTTACACTTTCTATTATTTTGCAGATTTCAGATTTTTGTAATATTTCCATAAATTTATCTATTTTTTCAAATTCCTTATAGCATTGTATTGAAGGAAATTGAAAAAATGGCTTTTTTATAGTAAAATTATTCATGTGATACCAACTTTCTAGACAAAAGTATTGTATCACAAAAACCCATAAACTTACGAGTTTATGGGACTTTTTATTTATTAAATTAAAAAAGAAGATGTATAGAAAATAGATTATCTATTTTCTAACATCCCCTTTTAAAATTTAATTGTCAATTGTTTTCCATTCAGTAGTTCCACATTTTGTACATATTTTAGGAGCCAATATTTTCTTACCCTTAGGTAATTTCATATCAGTATCTATTTTACTACATAAAATACCACTTTCTTCATCAATATATGCTATTCCAAATTTAGCATCTTTACAGCAATCACAATTAGCGTTTTTCATAAAATAATCCTCCATAATTATTATGAGATAATTTTACAAAAATATGTATCAAATTACCTTATTACATTATTAGGTAATCCAACTTCTTGTTGTTCAGAAAACTCTCTATTTAATGCTAAACCTAATAATTCTTCGACCTTTAAAGCAGCACTTTTTCTAACTTCATCCGAATACATTGGACTATTTACTACATTAGTCAAGCTATTAACAAGCAACATTGTCTCTAAACTATCAAGCTTTGCTTTAAGTTCTATTATAGCTTCATTCATTATTTATACCTCCATATAATAAATTATATAACAAAATAAAAAGATTAACAATAATTGTCAATCTTTAAACTAATTCTAACTTGTGCATTTAAAATAGATGTGTGACATTTATTCCAATTTGCCATTAAAATTTCATGAACCAATAATGTGGTAATA
>CALVXN010000007.1 GCA_944371315.1 uncultured Bacilli bacterium
TCGAGGATTTAACTTATTAATATATTACTAATTGATGTGATGCATTATCAGGTTTTTTAAAGGACAAAATCCTTTATTGGTAACGATAGCTTAGGTGGTACACCTCTTCCCATCCCGAACAGAGATGTTTAGAGATTTAGCCCATAAAAAAGTTATTGTTATTTGTATAAAAATATTGTTAAAAATTTAGTTGTGTTGATAGCCAAGTGGAAATACCCTTACCCATCCCGAACAAGGAAGTCAAGCACTTGAACGCCGAAAATAGTATATGCGAAGATAGGAAAATGCAACTATTTTTTTTTGCTTAAAAAAGACTAAACCATTCAAAAATTTAGTCTTTTTATTATGTTATTTTTTGCTAGGTGTCCCACTAGGTGTCCCACTTTTTTGAACTTTCTCTAAGATTAGTGCGAAAATTAGTTAGGTCATTTGCTAGAGATATTTTTCTTTCTTTGTACATATGCCCATATTCATTTGATGTAGTCCTAATATCTTTATGTCTTAATCTTGCTTTAATATCTTCTAATGTTTTACCCATATAAATTAGTAAAGCAGCATGACTATGCCTTAATTTATGTGGAGTAATGTTTTTGTCAATTCCTGCGCGTTTTAGATACTTTTTAAGCATATCTCTAATAGCTTTATCGCCTATTACTTCACATTTACCTCTATTATTAGCAAAAAGATATTTACTAGTAATGTTATGAGCTTTCCTATATTCAAGAAAGGTTTTATATGTTTCAACTGTAATGTCATCGAGAAATAAATCATCCATTGCTTCATCAGTTTTTGCTTTTTGTCTAATTTTACCTTTATAATAGGTTTCAGTAATGTTTAAAGATGTACCTTGTTCTGTAGTAACTATACTATCTGTTGAAAGAGCCAACATCTCACTAATTCTTAAACCAGTATAAAATAGAAGTTGAATAATGAATAAATCTCTAATATTATCCACAACTGATAATAATTGCATAAATTCTTGATAAGTAAGATATTCTTTTTCTTTTTTTACTTTTTTAAAGTTGCCTACTACACCTGCAGGGTTATAAGGTACTAACTTCTTTCTAACACAATAATTAAGAAAAGCAGATAATTGTTTGTGAACTTTAATAAGTGTTTGATTACTTAGGCTTTTATCTTTTTCTCGTAAACAAGTCATAGACAATAGATCCTGATGAAACTTATAAATATGTTCTTCTGAAATTTCAGAAATTTTAACATTACCTAGTTTCGGAAGTATTTGATTTTTAAATATGGCTTTTTTACCATCTACAGTAGATTCGGCTAAATTACCCTTTTTAACTTCTAATTCACATTCTTTAATATATGAAGCAAAAGCATCTTTAAAAAGACTACCTTTTTTAGGTAGACTATCTAATTGTTTAAATTTTACTCTTTCTTCGGCTATATAGTTTTGAGCTTCCTTTATAGTTTTTAAATTAATCTTTCTTCTTTTAATTCGTTTATTATATAATTTATCGTATAATGCAAATGCAACTGCATAAGTTCCATTTGTTTTATGTTTATAGATATAATCATAGTTCGTTTTTTGGTAATCTTCTTTAAAATTAATCATTAATTTACTTCTCCTATCTTTTCTAATTTTGAAATTAGTGCTATAATAGGAGTACAGAAAAAAAGTTGTTCTTTGGTAGATTAATTTTTTATTCTGTACGCTATTATTAGCGGTGAGTTAGTGTTGGCGCACTAGCTCTTTTTTTATTATTTAATCATATCAATAGTTGTTAATATGTATTTTAGTTTTTGCTTATCTAATTTAGACAATTCACTAAGGCATTTATATAGTAATTTACTATCTTCAGAATTATATATTATGTTTTTAATATTTAATAGTAATTTACTTTCTTCTGTATCATCTACTATATGCAAGCTGTCATCAATATCATGTTCTTCAGTAAGCATAGGAATTGAAACACCTAAGCATTCTGCAATTGCTTTAATTTTACTTAACTTTGCATAGCAATAACCTTTTTCATAATCCCTTATTGAATTATAAGGTATGCCTGTATCATCTTCTATATCCTTCCTACTTTTTCCTTTTAATTTCATATAATATTTAAGATTTTTACTAAAAATTTCTTTTTTTCTTGTGTTCATAGTATCCCTCCGACAAAAATATAATACCATAAGAAAAATCATTTTTCAAGAGAAAAAAAGTAAAAAAATTATGAAAAATTGCAAAAATGTATTGACATTAAAAGAAATATAATTATAATAGATGGCATATCAACTCATTAAATGGGTTTAGAAAGGAGAAAAAAATGACATTAAAAGATATAAGAGAAAGTAAAAACTGGTCATTGGAAACAGCTTGTAAAGCCTTCTGTATTGATGCAGAAACACTTATCAACTATGAAACTGGTAAAGAAGTTCCAGATATGTGGATATTAGATATCATATTAAATGTGCTTGAATTAGATTATGATGACATTATTTTTGATTCCTAAGTGATTTAGGAAATGAAATGCAAAAAATTAATCTACCAAAGAATAAATTTAAATAAGGAGGACAAGTTTTATGGCTAGTAATATGTTTGATGTTAAACAATTAGCAGAATACTTGAATGTTAGTGTCTCACTTTTACGAAAACTAGTTCGCCGTAATGAGATACCATACAATAGAATTGGAGTTAAGCTTATGTTTCAGAAGAACGAAATAGATAAATGGTTAAAAGATAATATGAATTCAAATAAATAGTTGAGGAAAGGATATGTTATATGGATATAAATATTGATAATTTAGTTGCAGATTTGAAAGTTGATTATAAAGACCAGAGTGTACTAACAACACCATCACCTGAATTAGAAAAAGTAAACCAGTTTTTTTCTGATATTACTTCTAATGATAAAGGTGTAGAAAATTTGTTATTTCAAATACTGGGAAATGCCATGTGTAAGACAGCCGTTATGCAAAAAGCCTTTATCTTCAAAGGCAAAGGCAGGAATGGCAAGAGTCGTTTGTTTAGAATACTAGAGGCTATTTTGGGAGAACAACAATGTTCTTATGAAACTTTAGAAACTCTTTCGGGAAATAAATCAGGTAGTAAAACAAATGCTAGATTTTTAAAAGGATGTACGGTTAATATTAGTGAAGACCAGCAACAACCCAGATATATTAATCATTCTATACTTAATAAGATTATATCAGGAGATACTATTTCAGAAATTAAAGGTAAAGAAAGAATAGTATTTAGACCTTATGCAACAATGTTGTTTTCTGTAAACGATGTGATAGACTTCAAAGAAACTAAAATATGTATTACTGATAGAATCGTAGTCATTCAATTCAATTCAACGTTTATTGAAAATCGTAATATTAACATTGAATATGAATTATGCCAACCAAAAGCATTGCAAATAATAGCAACTAGAGCTATTAATGCTTTTAAAGAGGTGTTAAAAAATGGGAAATTCACTATACCTCCTGTCGTGGAGTTAGAAACAAACAGATACTTTATGGACTGTAATAATGTGATAGAATTCTGTAATTTGTTTCCAATAAAGGAATTTATGGTTAAAGACAGATACCATAAAGAATACTGTAAGTGGTGTGCTTCAAATAATTTAGAAGCCTACAATAATGTTAAATTTGGTAAAGAAGTATTAAATTTAGGATATCGTTCTGAAAGATTTACTTTTGGTAGAAAGAAAATCACTTGTTATGTTTCTCCAAATTTTAACAATACTGAAAACAAGAATATTTATCATAGATATCTCAAGGAAAATGGTATAAGTGAGGAAGCTGGTAGGATATATGATGAAGCTACATTAGTAGCAACCTTTGGTATTCCCCCATTTGATGAGTACTTATGGAAATGCAATAACAATACAGAAAATACTAAATAACTCGATAATGCCTCTCCTAGGCTCTGACAGGCTCTAGGAGAGCTTTTATCATATAGGGCGATAAAAAATTTGTAAAAATAGTTATGCCTCTCCTAGGGTCCCCCTAGTTGCATAAGGAGGTTTTAATAGGGAAGCCCTAGGAGAAGCATAACTTCATATTTAGGAATATTGCTATGCCACTATGCCACTATGGCATATATAGTATATTTAATTTTAAATTTATAATCAAATATAAGAAAACTATAGTTATTTCACTATAGTTAATTCTTACTAATTTTTCTAATATCTACTTTACTTTCATTTTCTAAATTATTCTTCTCATTACATTTTGAATTATTATTATACTTATTATTTTTTGAATTTGAATTTTGATTATTATTATTGTTGTTATTATGATTACTTATACTATTAGAATTATTTATCACGTAGTCAAGAAAAACTTAAGCCTCACACACTTTAGAATTTCTTTCAAATTGTTGATATTTACATTATTAAACAACTACGGTCAGATAAATTAACGGTCTGGGTTCTTATGTGTTACCACATAATGTCCAGTATGACGGTCGGGTCGAGGTTGTTTTAACAACAAAAATACTTAGGTGTGAACTAGTATTCAAGGACTCCACAATTGTTCCGTATCTGACTTGACCAAGTTTTTTAAAAATCATTACATTAAAGATAAGATATACCTTTTTTAATGATTAGGACATTATCTCTTATTGGGTCCTTTTTAATAATGTAATAGTAAATATTTTTCGTATTCACTATCATAATATATATAACCTAATCCGATTTTAATCACATTTAGTTTTTAACTAACACTTTATCGACTAAACCATATGCAAGTGCATCTTCTGCATTAAACCACTTGTCTTTTAATTGAATATCATCTCTAACTTGTTCAATACTTTTTCCTGTATTATCTGATAATAACTTTATAATGCGTTCATTTAAAGCATTAGAATGTTCAAAATCAATTTTTACTTCTCCGATTTTACCTATATTAATTGTACTTACTTCATGTATCATAACTTCACTATTCGGAGTTATATATCTTTTGCCTTTTGTTCCACCACTAAGAATTACAGCAGCCATTGAAGCACATCTTCCAATACATATTGTTTGAATATCGCTTTTTACCATTTGCATTGCGTCATAAATAGCCATTCCTTCGGAAACAGTACCACCAGGAGAATTAATATAAAATATTATATCTTTCTTGCTTTTCATAGAATCTAGTTTTAATAGTTGTTCTACTATTTCATCAGCTTCTTCTCTGCCAATAGACTTATTTAAACGAATTATACGATTATCAAATAATTTTATTTCAGAGGGGGTTTTAGGTTTAGTCTCTTTCTTCTTTTTCTTTTTTGGTTTCTTAGTACTCATATTTTTCATTCCTTCCTAATTTATTATAAATACTATATGTCGTATGCCTTCTTGTTCTTTAAATGCTTAACTTTGTATGGTAAATTTAACTTATCAAAATCATGTGAATTTTCTCCATGTATAGGAATAATTACTTTGGGCTTTACTATATTACAAACTTCGGTAATTCCTTTAGCAGTAGCATGACCACTAGAATGTAAATAATAATATTCTTTTGGAACAAACTTAACAATATTTTCATCAGCAGTTTTGCCTTGCAAGTATCCTAACCATTGTGAATAAATAAATAAATTGTCCTTGAAATTAGGGCTATTAACAAACTTTTTTGAAAAGTAATTGCTTCGCACTAACATACAAAAGCCTCGATTTATCATATCTTCATAAAACTTACCATCAAAACTTTTAACATCTGAAAAATTATAATAATCAGTATGTTTTAAAGTGGTTTTGGTTACATAATCAAGTATCTCTTTTTGGTAGTCATCACAAATAAATAGTTTAGTTCCTGCTTTTCTATTTGCATGATAGAAAGAAGCTATCCTATCAATATTGGTAGAAGCACACATAATAAAGACATACTTATTATTTTTTATCAAGTCTATTGCTTCCTTTTGTAATTCAAATTCAGACATAAGGATTTCATCAACTCTTGAAAGGGTAGTATGTTCACAAATGAGAATATCAACATTTCCTACATCTTCAAGTATTTTAGGAATAAGTCGACCAAGAGGACCATGCATTCTAAAATCTCCAGTATGTAAAACTCTTTTACCATCGGCTTCAATAAGAAACATATAACTATCAAAAGCAGAATGGTCTATGCGAATAGGGGTTAATCTCATATCTCCAATTTCAATAGTTTCTTCAGGTCTAAAAGTTTTAAAAGTTTTAATTCTGTCAATATGTTCTTGAGTAACTTCTGCAATACTAGGCTCTTTCATTCTCTTTTGGTAGATCGTAAATATTTCTTTGGCTTGTTCTCCAATGTAAATAGGAACTTCTTTCTTAACCTGCATATATTCCCCAATGTGGTCTAAATGATAATGAGAAATAAAAACAGCATCGCATTTTTTACTAACCTTAGCAACATTCACTTTTACTTTACTATCACAATTTGGTAGATTAGTTCCAACATCAATAAGTATTTTTGCTTTTTTACTTCTAATTTCAGTTACACATCCCCCAATTTGATTAATACCTCTGTGAATTTTGATTTGCATAAGTATATCCCTTTCTACTTTTGATTTAATAACTCTCTATTACTTGATAAGAATGTTACTTTTTCAGCAACGACTTTGATTAGATTACCTTCTTTACTTTCTAATCTTCCTCTAATCCCTATTAAGTCGTTTTTCTTGCAATATTGAAAAACTTTACTTCCAACATAATTTGTTAAATCAATAGGTAAAACATCAGTTTCATAAACACCATTTTGATTTTTGAAATTACGACTAATATTCAACATAAGTTGATAAGTAACTTGGTCATTCACTTCAATTTTTTCAACATCATTATATATTTTTCCAATTAGCATAACGTGATTATTCATGATTTCATCTCCATTTCTTTATTAGGTTTTACATAAACATAGTTCTTTTTTTATCGTAACAATACTTTGAACATCTTTTCAACACAGTTTTTTTTGGTCTTGTTAATCCTTTCTTATTAAAATAATACCTATTAATTAAATATTTCACATAAGCACTTGTGTACTCTTGATGATATAGATTTTCAATATATCTTTGCACCTCAGGAATATTTCTGTGTCTCCGAAGTAGCTTTAATTGCTCGGATATATTATTCTTTTGTTCCAGAATGTTTTTAACTACAGGTGGAGTTTTGTCTCTTACATCAGCAAACTCTTTAAAAGTGATTTTATGATTTAAATACTTGGTTAATTTATAAATATAATATAGAGCTATATGTTTAGTAAATTCAATTTTAAAATCAAAATCTTGTATTTGCTTAGTGTATAAAACATAAGAATAGTTTTTTTCCTTATTATATACAATAACTTCTTCTCCATTTGGTTTAAGTTTAAGATTAGTAAAAACTGCTTTTGTCTTATTCTTACTAGTCTTTGCAACTTGAATATTGTTAAAAACTAAGTCTAAAAAGTAATAGACTTCTTTTTCAAAATCTTGCTTCATCTCCAACACCTGCAATTAATATAACATAATGGCTTTTATAAGTCGTAACACAAAATAAAAATAAGAAAGAGTAAAGTTAAATTAAGATAAATATACACTTCATCACACAACATAGAAAAAAGGACTTATTAATTAGTCCTTTATATATCTGCTTAAAATAAAGTATATATTCATGAATCCCAATGTATTTTTTAATATTTTAGTAAGATTTGAAATAAGTGATATTTCATTAATATAACTCTGATGTTATATAATCTACTAAATCAGGATACATTTGCTCAAATTCATCTATTGGTGCAATAAAATAACCAGTTCCTAAAGTATCTGTGTATCCATCCTTATCAACATCAAAGTATACTTCTCCCAATGTAAAGAAATATTCTTTTTGCCCAGTATCCATATAAGTAAAACAAGTGGGATATAAATAAGTTGATAAATCAACAGTATTTTGTCCTGTATAGGCTTGTTCTGTCCAATCATAAGCAATATTTTTAACAATATTATATAAGTTAGGATAGTTAGTAGCTAATGCACTATCAAATATTCTTTGGTTATTGACAACATTTGTTATATCTACTGGTGTACCTTTTAAAAATTTCTTTTCATCTGCAATGTAAAAGTATTCTGTTACCTCATATCTTTCTACATTAGAGTTTGGAACTTGATTATTGTTTTCTTGATTGTTTTCTTGGCTATTATTTTCTTCGCTTGTAGTAAGATTATCATCTTTTTCAGTCAATAAAGCTACCCCAACTCCAAAGCCTATTGTCAACATAAAAATACCTATAATAAGTAGCACTGCTTTAATTACATCTTTTCTCATTAAACTCTCACTCCTTAAACATTTAATTTAATTCTAATATAACTTCATTTTTGTTGATTCCCACACTATAACGATAGTTGCTTCCACTAGCGCTTGGTAAATAGCCAAACCATATTGTATTGGAATCAAAACTATCTATTAGTATATCACTTGTTGTAGTACATTTCACAATAATAATATCACCGCTAGTACTATTATATTTGCAACTTATTTCGCTTGGTGATAAATAATCTCCTGCGAGTTTTGAAACAGCAGCTCTTTCAGCACTATCTCTACGAGAGTTCGTTTCAGCTCCACCTGAAAGCCAATAGACTCCCCAGATAAAAAAACCTATACCTATTATAACAGGTATTAAATCAAAGATATTAACTCTTATGCTAGTAGCACTATCATCATTACTAACTTGCGCATTATTTAATGTGGTAGTTTGACTTTCTTGGTCAATTGATTCTGATGGCATTTTTTTGACAGAATTTATTTCCTTCTGTTCTGTTTTAACATATTCTGTTTGGATTATTTCTTCATTTTTTTGTTGTGATATTTCTCTTAATTGATTAATTAATTGTTGGTCCTTTTTCATTCCAAGATATGTTGTACTCCCGCCATATTGAATAATATGTAGCTGTTCATCATCTTCATGATATGAAGAATTCTTAATATTAGAGTAAGGGATTTTAATCAAATTACCATCATTAGTAGTTATAGTTAGGCTATCGTCTTTTATTTTTAGTATTGCATCATTCTTCTTGTTTCCTTGGATAAGCACTACATTTAACTTTCTCATAAACTAGCCTCTTAATTTTTTTATAGCACTTTGAATAGAATTAACCCATTCTTTCCCACCAAAAACAGCAAAAGTTTCGCTTCCATTAATAGTTTCGATTATTAAATTATTGGGAAACCCTTTTTTTACATTAGTGATGTTTTCTAATTCAACTTCAAATTCTTTTTTGCCTACATTAACTTTGTGCCCTTCGAAATATAAAGTTTCATTAGTTAAAATAAGTTTTCCACCTTTACTGCCAAAGCCATGATACCAATTAGCAGCACCACTTTTTAAAATTTCTTCTTTCATTTTTTCTCCTCCTTACTATTTATTATAGCATAAATAATAATATTTGAAAATATATTTTTAAGTTATTTACTTAAATTATTTAAGTATTTAATTTATGGTTAAATTCTTGCTTTTTACCGATAATATTACTGATATTTATTAAGTTATTTGCTTAATATAAAGGAGGCTTATATGAACTATACCGACGAAAACAGAAAAGTGCTTTTACAAAAAATAGGAAAAAACATTAATTACTATCGTTATCATTGTAATAACATAAAGATAATGAATGATAAGGGCTTCGTAACCATTGAAAAGCTAGCAGAAGAAATAGACAGTAGTCCAAATATGCTTTATAACTTAACAGCTAAGAAAGTGGAACAAGGAGTATCTGTAATATTTTTAGATAAATTAGCTCGTGTATTAGATGTAAGTTTGAGTTGTTTCTTTTTAAATACACCATTACAAAATCCACCAAGATATAAAGAACAATAATAATTATATAAGTAAGTACTTATCAACAAATTTATTATTCTAATACAATAGTTTTAGATGTTATATTATTTCTAACATCTGTAAATAATATAACATAATAATTTTTAGAAGTTGTAATACAAAACAAAAAGAGGTATAATAATCATAAATAAGAAATACGCAGAAGTAAATTTAAAGGTGTCCCATTAGGTGTCCCAAAAACTAAAATAAAGTATAATAATTTGTAATATTTTAAGATATTTTCAATAAATTAAAAACCACTTTAAAACAAGGTAGAATAAGATATAATAATAGTGTAATTCGTCCATCCCGAACAGAGAAGTTAAGACCTAATACGCCGAAGATAGTGTAATGCGAAAATAGGTAGTTGCCAATTTTTTTTTGCAATAAATTATGAAAATAAATAAATCGTAAAATAATATTCTTATACCTTGTATAAGTTTTTTTTTTAATTTATAATGATATCAGGTGATAAATAAATGGAATTTAAATATACATCAAGGTCAGTAGAAGACACATTAACAATTGCACAAAACATTGAAAGTGAAAAATTTCCAAATATGATAATATGCTTAGAAGGTGAACTTGGAAGTGGTAAAACTGTATTTACAAAAGGCTTTGCATCTGCATTAGGCATTAAAGATACAATAACTAGTCCAACATTTAATATAATAAAAGAATATTTAAATGGGGAAATGCCTTTATATCATATGGATGTTTATCGCTTAGAAGAAACAGATGAAGATATCGGTATAAATGATTATTTTAACAAAAATGGCATTACAATTATAGAATGGGCAGATATAATAAATGATATATTACCATCAGAAAGACTTGTTATTAAATTTAAAGTTATAGATGAGGACACACGAGTATTAGTATTTATCCCATATGGGGAAAAATACGAAGAATTATGTAGTGCCGTATTATAATGAATACATTACTTATAGATACACATTTTTTAGATATTATAATAATCTTATTAAAAGATGGAAAAGTTGTTGATAAAGGAGAAGTTATCAACAAAAAAAATAATAGCGAGTATATAATGCCAACAATTATCAAAGTTATTGATGGTATAAAATTAGATGAAATTATAATAGTAAATGGCCCAGGATCATTTACTGGTGTTCGGTTAGGTGTTACTATTGCTAAATCACTAGCATATTTATTAAATATACCAATAAAAACTATAACTACATTAGAAGTAATGGCAATCTCTAATAAATCATATAAAGTGGCATTTAGTGATAACAATGGTTATTATTTAGGAGAATTTAATAGTAATTTTGATAAAAGAAAAGAGTATAAATACATAGATAATAAGGAGTTTATTAATAATTATAATGAATATGATACTAATTATAATATAAATGCTGAGGAGATTTACAAATTTTTAATTAACCGTGAATCTACTAACCCTCATATTGTAAATCCAATATACGTTAAAAAAATAGGTGTTGAAAATGATAAGAAAAGCGATAATAAATGATTTAACGGATATAAATGATTTAGGATCAAAATTACATAAAAATTTTGAAATAACATATCATATGGAAACAGAAATTAACAACATAAATTCAATTGTTTTAGTCCATGAAGAAGAAAAAAGAATAAATGGATATTTATATGCAATAAAAACAATAGATAATATTGATATATTAAGCATATTTGTTGATGAAAAATATCGAAAAAAAAACATTGGGCTTAATTTAATGTTAGAACTAATAAATAACAATCGTTTCCATGAAGAAACTATTATGTTAGAAGTATCAACAGATAATAGACCGGCTATTAATTTGTATAAAAAGGTTGGATTTCAAATAATAAATGTTAGAAAAAATTATTACGAAAATAAAGATGCTTACGTTATGAAATGGGGGTAATAATATGAAAGATATATACATTTTAGCAATTGAAACATCATGTGACGAAACTAGTATAGCTATTGTAAAAAATGGTAAAAATGTAGAAGCTTTGACAATATCAACTCAAATGCAAACACATGCTAAATATGGTGGAGTAGTTCCAGAAATTGCATCTAGAATGCATACAGAAAACATAACGCTCGTTTTAGAAGAAACTTTAAAGAAAACTAATTTAAAAATTAGTGATATGGATGCAATAGCTGTAGCATATAAACCAGGATTACTAGGATCATTATTAGTTGGTATTGAATTTGCCAAAGTATTAGCTTATATTTATCAAAAGCCATTAATTAAAGTAAATCATTTAATTGGACATATATATGCTAATGCAATAAATAATGAATTAAAATTCCCATTACTTGCATTAGTTGTAAGTGGTGGACATACAGAGCTAGTTATAATGAAAGATAATTATAATTTTGAATTATTAGGTGCTACAAAAGATGATGCAATTGGTGAAGCATTCGATAAAGTAGCTAGAATATTAGATATTCCATATCCTGGAGGTCCAGGAATTGAAAAGTTAGCATTAGAAGGTAATTCAACTTACAATTTACCAATACCAGTGATGGATGAAACTTTTGATTTTAGTTATAGTGGTTTAAAAAGTTATATTATTAATTTAGTTCACAATGAAAAACAAAAAGGTAATGAAATTAATAGAAAAAACTTAGCTGCAAGTTTTCAAAAAGCAGCAGTTGAGGAATTAACAAGAAAAGTAAATCTGGCTTTAAAAAAAACAAACATAAAAAATTTAATAGTTGCTGGAGGGGTATCAGCAAATAGATACTTAAGAGAAAGATTAAAAGAAATTACTGAAATTAATAATGCTAAATTGTTTATTCCAGATTTTATTTATTGCACAGATAATGCAGCAATGATCGGAGCAGCAGCATATCCACTGTTTTTGAACAAAGAATTTGCAGATTTTTCATTAAATGCCGAATCACAAGCAAATGTTTGCTAAACTGTGGACTTTTTGCTTTTTTTTTAATATAATATAAATGCGGGGTAGCACATGGTTTCGACATATGTTACTAGATATGATTGCAAGTGGTCGGCATACCTTAAGTGCAAAATTAAAATTAAATGACGAAACTAATTACAGTTTCGCTCCTGCTTTTGCCTAATAGTAGGTTAAGGGAGCACTTCTACTTAATTTCTCTTATAGGTTAAGATAGGGGTTTATAAATATAAGATATAATATATTATTTGTTTAGGATAATATATAGAATATAACTAAACTTACTAATTATTAGGTTAGTGTAGAGCCATTTAATTAGGAAATAAAAAATCTACCTAAACTTGTAGATATTGTATAATAGAGCATATTGGACAGGAGTTCAATTCTCCTCTACTCCACCAAATTGATAAAAATCTCGAACTTTTTAAGTATCGAGTTTTATTTTTTTAATAAATATTTTAAAATCAAACTAAAATGAACATTATGTGAAATGATAATTTTTTATTGACAAAAAAATATTAAAAAACTATAATGGTTCACGGAGAAACAGTTTACAATAAAACTAAAAGGTGAATAATATGAAAGAAAGTATAGGAAAGTTATTATCGTTTATGAAAAAAACTAAAATTAGTTTTGAAAAAGAAATATTAATAACAGCCTCTAAATTAGGCATAAGTAAATCTGAAGCAGACATATTGTTATTTTTATCAAACGATATTAAATATAATAGGGGTTGTGATATAGTAGAATTTAGAGGTTTTTCTAAAGCTTATGTATCCAAAGCAGTAGGAAGGCTTTTAAATAAAGGTTATATTTCATTTGAAAAAGATGTAAAAGATAGAAGATATCAACATATAATTTTAAATGAATCATCTAAACCTATTATAGATGAACTAAAAAAAGTGGAGAAAAAAGTTTTTAAAAGTCTATGGAAAGGTATAACTGATGAAGAGAAGAAAACATTTTATTTAGTTATTGAAAAAATGACTAAAAATGTATAAGAAAGGAAAATATTATGTTTAAATTGCTAAAAAAACTACGAAAAAAAGATATATTAATGATAATAATTTGTTTTATTTTGATAATATTTCAAGTTTGGTTGGACCTTAGACTTCCAGATTATATGTCACAAATAACACAATTGGTGCAAACTACAGGAAATAAAATTGGAGATATTTTAGTAACAGGATCTAAAATGTTATTATGTGCTTTAGGTAGTCTTATATCTGCTGTTATAGTAGGCTTTATTGTCTCATATATTGCGGCATCATTTTCAAAAACAATTAGAAAGGACATATTTGAAAAAGTTGAAAATTTTAGCGAAGGAGAAGTAAAAAAGTTTTCAACAAGTAGTTTAATTACTAGAACTACTAATGACGTTACCCAAGTAGAAATGCTTGTTGCCATGGGCTTACAACTAATAATAAAATCCCCAATAACAGCAATATGGGCAGTATCAAAAATATTAAATAAAAGTTGGCAATGGAGCGCTGTAGTAGGTGGAGGAGTTCTAATATTATTATTAACATTGACATTTTTAATGATAGTAGTTCTTCCAAAATTTAAAATAGTTCAAAAGTTAATAGATAAAATAAATGGTATAACAAGGGAAAATTTAACAGGAATAAGAGTTGTAAGAGCATTTAATGCTGAAAAATATCAAGAAGAAAAATTTGCTGAAGTAAACAATAATTTAACTAAAATACAATTATTTAATCAAAGGACATTTGGAATTATGCAACCAGTAATGTATTTAATAATGTATTTTTCTACACTAGCTATATATTTTATTGGTGCTTATATGATTGATGCATCACTAATGAGTCAAAAGGTAACAATATTTGGAGATATGGTAGTTTTTTCATCTTATGGTATGCAAGTAATAATGTCATTTTTAATGCTAGCGATGATATTTATAATGTATCCAAGAGCAGCAATTTCAGCTGACCGTATAAACGAAGTATTAGATGAAGATTTTGCAATTAAAGATGGAAATATAGATACAAATGATCCTAAATTAAAAGGAAATGTAGAGTTTAAGAATGTTTCATTTAAATATCCTGATGCAGATGAATATATTTTAAAAAATATAAACTTTGAAGCTAAAAAGGGTGAAACAATTGCTTTTATTGGATCAACAGGAAGTGGCAAATCAACACTTATCAATTTAATACCAAGATTTTATGATGTAACAGAAGGTGAAATTATAATTGATGGGGTAAATATAAAAGATTATAAATTAGAATATTTACATAACAAAATTGGCTATATACCACAAAAAGCAGTTATTTTTAGTGGAACTGTTGCAGAAAATGTATCATATGGAGACAATGGCAAAAAAGAAATTACTAAAGAAGAAATAAAAAAAGCTGTAGAAATTGCCCAAGGAAAAGAATTTGTTGAAAAAATGCCAAATCAATATGATTCATATTTAGCACAAAGGGGAACAAATATATCCGGAGGTCAAAAACAAAGAATATCTATTGCAAGAGCTATTGCCAGAAATCCAGAAATATATATATTTGATGATAGTTTTTCAGCACTTGATTATAAAACAGATTATACATTACGTAAAGAATTAAAAAAATATACAAAAGATGCAACAACTTTTATAGTGGCTCAAAGAATAGGAACAATAATGAATGCTGATAAAATAATAGTATTAGATAAGGGAACATGTGTTGGTATGGGAAGTCACAAAGAATTACTAAAAAATTGTGATGTATATAAAGAAATAGCATTATCACAACTTAGTGAGGAGGAACTTAAAAATGCCTAAACCTATGGGAGGAAATAAAGGACAAAGTTTTGAACAAGCCAAAGATTTTCGCGGTGCTATGAAAAAACTTATTCATTATTTAAATAAATTTCATAAATTAATATTAATTGCATTTGTTTTAGCTGCAGTTAGTTCAATATTATCTATAATTGCCCCAGATAAATTAAGTGATATGGCAGATATTATATCTGATGGACTAATTCCTAATATAAATGAAAAAACTATAGAAAATATAATTGACTCAAATGAGATAACTATTGAAGATAAAACCAAATTTATCGAAATCATGAGCAGTATTAATGAAGATAGCTCATCTAATGAAATATTTGAAGCAATAGATGATATGCCTAAAAGCATACAAGAAATAGTAAGGCCTAAAATAGATTTTACGGCTATTAAAAAGTTAGCAATATTTTTGGGTATAGTATATTTAGCCAGTGCATTATTTAGTTTTTTTCAACACTTTATTATGGCAACAGTATCAAATAATTTTGCTAAAAATTTAAGAGAAAAAATAATAATAAAAATAAATAAATTACCATTAAAATATTTTGATAAAAATTCAACAGGAGACATATTATCAAGAGTGACAAATGATATTGATACAGTATCACAAACAATGAGTCAAAGCATAGGTTCATTAGTAGGAGCAATAACTCTTTTAATAGGCAGTGTATTAATGATGTTTATAACTAATTGGGTTATGGCACTTGCGGCAATAATATCAAGTTTAATTGGATTTTCTTTAATGGCTATTATATTAAAAAAATCTCAAAAATACTTTTTAGCAAGACAAGAAGAGTTAGGAAATATGAATGGACATATTGAAGAAATATATTCTGGGCACAATGTTGTTAAAGTATATAATGGTAAAGGGGAATCTGATGAAAAATTTGATAAACTAAATAACAAAGTTTTTGATGCTATAAGAAAAAGTCAATTTTTATCAGGTCTTATGCAACCTATAATGATGTTTATAGGTAACTTTAGTTACGTAGTTGTGTGTATAGTAGGCGCACTTTTAGTATTAAACAATATAATTTCTTTTGGTGTAATAGTAGCATTTATAGTGTATGTAAGACTATTTACAAATCCACTATCTCAAATAGCACAAGCTATGACTTCATTGCAATCAGCGGCAGCGGCATCAGAAAGAATATTTGAATTTATTGAAGAAAAAGAAATGAAAGAAGAAACAAATTTAACCAAAAAACTAATAAAAGAAGAAGTTAAAGGTAACATAGAATTTGAACATGTTAAATTTGGATATGATGAAGATAGAACAATAATAAAAGATTTTAGTGCAAAGGTAAAGCCGGGGCAAAAGATAGCTATAGTTGGTCCAACAGGTGCAGGAAAAACAACAATGGTAAATTTATTAATGAAATTTTATGAAATAAATTCAGGCGATATTAAAATTGATGGAGTATCAATAAATGATATAAAGCGAGAAAATGTTCATGAATTATTTACAATGGTGCTACAAGATACATGGCTATTTGCTGGAACTATTAAAGAAAACATAGTATATAATCAAAAAGATGTTAGCGATGATAAAATAAAAGAAGTATGCAAAGTTGTTGGTGTAGACCATTTTATTAAATCATTACCAAACTCATACAATACTTTAATTGAAGACAACGAATCAATATCCTCTGGACAAAAGCAATTAATTACAATAGCTAGGGGAATGTTAGATAACGCACCATTTTTAATATTAGATGAAGCAACAAGTAATGTGGATACAAGAACAGAGGAATTAGTTCAAAAAGCCATGGATAAACTAATGGAAGGTAGAACATCATTTATAATTGCCCACAGATTATCAACAATAAAAAATGCAGATTTAATATTAGTAATGAATGAAGGTAATATTATAGAACAAGGAAATCATGATGAATTAATGAAACAAAATGGCTTTTACGCGAATCTTTACAATTCACAATTTGAAAAAGTTAATTGAAGACATGGACAAACATGGCTTCTTTTTTTTGTGTTGAGAATAATTTATATTGGAGGTGAAAAAAATGAATTCAGAAATGATAATGACTATTACAACAATGATTGTTTCTTTAGTATTAGGGATAATAGCTAAAAAAGTTCCTTGGATATCCAATAATTTAATACCTATACAAAATCTTATAATCGGAATAATTTTATCGGTAATATATTATGTTATGACCAAGAATTTTTCTATTGCTATAGCAAGTGCTGGAATAATAGTTGGAGGGACTTATGATCTAATAAAAAATACAAAATTATTAATAGATCAAAAAAAACAAATGAGAAAGGAGATAATATATAATGAATTATTTAATATACCCTTTAAAGATTATGAATATAACTCAGACCTATAAAAATGATTTTTCACATTCAAGGCACACAATAGGCACACCTAAAGACTATCCAATAGATGATAACTATGGAGCAGCTGGATCAAATGGTTATTTTTATTGCCCTTGTGATAAAATGGTCGTAAAAAAAATTTATGGCGTTGGAACAACAGCTACAAACGTTTTATGGTTAGAATCTTTAACTCCAGTAATTACACCAACATTTACAGATTTTGTAACAATAATGGTAGCTCATATGGAAGACAGTGAATTAAAAAAAATAAAAATTGGAGATGTTTTTAGTAGAAAAGAAGCAATAGTTTTGGAAGGAAAAGATGGAAATGCTACAGGAGAACATTTTCATATAGTAATTGGAAGAGGAAAAATGGCTAATACAGGTTGGATTAAAAACAGTAATGGAATATGGGTAATTGATACTACTAAAGGTGCAATAAAACCAGAAGATGCATTTTTTATTGATAATAATTTTACAATAGTAAAAGGAAGCAATGGTTTAAATTTTATTAATTTATATTCAGAAGAAATAAAAGATGAATATTATTACACAACAGCTGATTCATTAAATATAAGAATAGGGCCTGGGACAAATTTTAATACTGTTAATACTTTACCTAAAAATACAAAATTAAAAATAAGTCAATTTGTAGGAAACTGGGCAAAAATAAATAATAAAGAATACATTTCTGCTAATTATCTAACAAAAGAAAAACCAAACACATGGTTTGAAACTAAAACAACAATTGCAAACTCTTTAAATGTAAGAAATAAACCTGCAGGAACAATATTAAAAACCAATGCTCCGTTGCCAAAAGGAACAACTGTAGCAGTAATAACCGAAAAAAACAATTGGATTAAAATTGGAGAAAACAGATGGGTTTATAAAGATTATTTAATATAAATTAAAAACATTTATTGATATAACTAAAAAGATAAGGTAAAATATTAATAGGTGAAAACAATGGGTGAAGTATATAAAAAAGCTTTAAATTTTAAAAGAAATCATCCTGGTGGAGTTGTTTGGAGATTAAAAAAACACTGCGAAGTAGTTGAAAAACATTTAAATCCTGGGGAAGAAGTAATATTTGCTTTCGGAGGCCAAAAGAATGATACTTTTTATGACTTATTTACAACATGTGTAGTAGTTTTAACTAATAAAAGAATACTTATTGGACAAAAAAGAGTTGTATGGGGATATTTTTTAAGTTCGATTACACCAGATTTATATAATGATTTATTAGTGTATCAAGGACTAATATGGGGAATGATAAAAATAGATACAGTTAAAGAAGAAGTAACAATAACTAATTTACCTAAAACAGGACTTGATGAAATAGAAACAAATATTACTGAATTAATGATGAGTGAAAAACAAAAATATGCTCATCCAAACAAATAGAGTATGAAAAAACACATAATATTTGTAATTATATTAATATTATTATTTTTATTATTTCTCTATGTTTATTTAAGGCCAAATAGTTATACTATTGAATATCAAATAAATGGTTTAAAAATTAATGAAAGTTATAATTTAGAAGATAAAGTTTACTATTTTATCTTAAATTATCAAGGAGAAGATTACAAAGTTATATCTACACATAAATATATTCATAAAAGAAAATTAATTGAAAATATAGATTTAAAAGAACAAAATCAATTAATATGTCTTAATATTAAAAGTGAATATTTAGATTTTTATCCAATATGCATTAATGAAAATAATCATGAATATTACTCCGCATTTTACAACGATGAAATAAATTTTGAAAAAAAAGAAATCTATGAAAATATAGAGATAAACAATTTAGATGAAAAAACATATTTATTATGGAATTATCGCGATTTTATAATTTTAGATAATAACAATAAAAATAAAATAACTTTATTTAATAAAGATGTATATAACATTAAAACGTTTTATCAATACGAAAACTATCTTTTAATTCCAAATTATGATCAAGAATTTACTTTTGATAAAATGTATTTATTAAATATAAAAAATTCTAAAATAAAAACTATTAATCTAAGATTTGAATTATATTTTGACAGTTATTTTTTAGGTAATGAAAAAGATAAAATATATTTATATGATACAAAGGAAAAACAAGAATATTATATAGATATATCAAAAGAGGAAATATATAAAACAAAAAATCAAATATTAAATGAAGGAAAATGGGAAACTGTTTCAAGCCAAGAATTAATAAATGATAAATTAAAATTTAATGAAATAAAAATATATGAATATATTTTAAAAGATAATAATTTATATTTTAAAATATATAATGATGATAAGCTATTACAAATAATTAATAAAAAAGTTGATACCCTAGTAAGCCAAGATGAATTTGATGTGTATTATATATCAAATGATATTTTATATAAATTTAATATTTATGAAGGAGAAACTGCTTTATTAAAATATACAGAATGGAATTTTAATAACAAAAATATGGTATTTGTTTTTGAATAGAATGGAGGATAATAATGGCAAAATTTGATTTTTTTAACCAAAAATATTTATTAAGTGAGATAATTGAAGGATTTACAGATGGAAATATAAAAAATTTTAATGGAGATAAAGATTTTTTAGAATTCATAATATATTATGGATTTGCAAGTTGTTTAATTGGCGACGATATTAATCAAGAATTAAAAGAAGCTTTTGAAAATGTAGATGGATTTTTAAATCTTGCATTATTAGATGAATATGATATAAGAGGAAAGAAGTTATATAAATTGTATGAAGTTTGCGGAAACGATAAACTGAAATTTATGCAAACTTTATATCATATTGGCAGAATATCGGTGCCACTTCCAAATAGATTTACAAAAGAAGAAGTTTTAACAAACTTAGCATTAGACAATCCAGTAGATTTTATCGATGATACAATAAAATTTTTAGATGGAACAAACCCAAGAGAAAAATTTGATTATAAAGAAAGAATATCTCCTTATGATGAAGAAAGCTTTAATAGCATTAAAGCATATAGCCAAGATTTACGGTGTTCACTTATTAATAGGATTAATGAAGAAATAAAAAAAGAAAAAAGTTCATTACCAATGTTACCTAACATAAAAACATATGCAGAGGAACAAAAAGAAATAGATGACGAAATAAATAGTAAAAAAGTGCCAAATGATTATGAAATAAACGTTAATAATTTATTTTTTGGCAAGCATTCATTAAACTTAGGCGGTGGAGTTATTAACATGAACATCTCCTTAGTATCATGGTTTGAAAATATGAATATTAGAGTAGGAAACTATTTTATTTTTAGAAGCATTCCAACAGGAGATTATTTTTTAATAGATTCAAGTGGAAAAGTTTTTATTCCTGATAAACCAATAAAAGCTTCTGGAATTAGCATTTTACCAACATGCCCAGTAAAAAGTGTAGATATAGCTCAAATCAAAACAATTTTTGAAGAAAGCATACAAAAACTTAGCGAAAATCCAATTGAAAATGAAATTGAATTATTAGATATAAAGGGACTATTAGAAATTATTGATAATAATGGTTTTATAAAAGTATCAGAATTAGGATATTATGAAAAAGTTACAAGAAAGTGTTATGAAATAGCATATGGTGTAATTTTTAAAACAGAAAATGAACCACCAAAACTTTAATTAACCAAAATTATCTCCTAACATACTTTATATTAGGAGTGATAATATGTTTGACAAATATCAAATTAAGCCTAATGATAGTTTAAAAAGTATTGCTGATAAATTTAATACTAGTCCAGAGATAATAATGGATATAAACAATTTATATTTTATAGATGAATTAAGAGCAGGAATGGAAATTGTTGTTCCAAAAGAAAAAGAAAAATATTTTAATACTTATACTATAGAAAAGGGAGATTCACTTTATAAAATTGCTCAAAAATATAATATAAACCCAACACTTTTAGCAAGTTTAAATGGCTTAAATATGGATGATTTTATTTATCCTAATCAAGAAATCTTAATACCTAAAAGTGGATATAGTTATTATATTACTGCAGAAGGAGATACTCTTGATACAGTAGCTGATTTATTTAAAGTTTCAAAAAAAGATTTATTAGCACAGAATGAAACAATATATTTATTAAAGGATCAAGTTTTAGTAGCTAAAAGATAAAAATATGGTCTAGGCATCATATTTTTTTTATGATAAAATTATTATTAGAAAAGGGCGATAGTATGATATTAAAAAAGCCATATGGTTTATTAATTAAATATTTTAGAGTTATTCATATTATACTAACATTAATTACGGTTTTTGTTGCAATTAGCTCTCATAAAGTATTACAATTTTTTAGGGATTTTATAAAAAATGGATATACTGTAACAGTTTTTGACAACATGGCTAAAGAATATATAAGTGGATTTTTATATATTGGCATATTGTTAATATTAGCCATACTTTTAGCTATGTATATTCTTTTAAAAACAAAAAACAAGCCAAATAAAACATATTTATTTGCAATCATATATTACATATTATTATTTGTAGCAATTGGTATATCTGCGACCTTAATAAATGGGTTAGGCGATGGATTGTGGGCAACAGCAGCAGCCAGAACATATAGAGACATTGCTCAAATTATATATTTTCCCCAATATATATTTATAATTATTATAGCAATAAGAGCTTTAGGATTTAATGTAAAGCAATTTAATTTTAAAGATGACTTAAAAGAACTAGAAATTACCGAAGCAGACTCAGAAGAAATAGAATTAAGTATTAATTTTCAAACATATAAAGCTGAACGAATTATACGAAGATTTATAAGAGAATTTTACTATTATTATTTAGAAAATAGATTGATATTTAATATTATATTTAGTGTCATTGTAATAATCACTTTAATTACATTATTTAAAGGTTATGAAAAGTTAAAATATACATATGATGAAGGAGAAAGTTTTACTTACAAAACATTTAATATAAACATTAATGATAGTATGCTAACAAATGTAGACTTGACAGGAAATGCTATAGTTAATGGTAAATACTACTTAGTATTAAGATTTAATGTAACAAATAATAGCACTAAAAGTGAAAAATTAGATTATAGTAATTTTAAGTTATATATAGGCAATGATTATATATATCCATCTTTAGATATAGGAAATTACTTTTTAGATTATGGAAATCCATATATGGGCTCAACAATAAATGCTAAAACCACAGCAACCTACATTATTCCATATATATTAGAAGAAAACCAAGTTAAAAATTCATATAAATTAACGTTATATACTGGACAATCAACAAAATCAAAAAATTTTTTAGCCAAAACTATAAATGTAAACATAAAACCAGTAAAAATGATGGACGTTGAAGTTGTAAGAAACGCAAATTTGAATGAAAATGTATCATTTTCAAGCACAATGTTAAAAGATACATCTTTAACAATAAAAAATGTAGTATATGATACAAGATATGAATATACTTATGAAAGTTGTTATAAAGAAACTTGTAGAACATATACAGATTTAGTATTAACTGAAAGTAACAATATGAAAAACCAAATTCTGCTAATAATGGATTATGATTTTAAATTAGATACCTCAGTTCCAGGTTATCAAAATATAAAATCACTTAAAACATTTTCAAATACATTTATGAAAATAGAATATACGTATAATAATATTCATCATATAATAGATGTCAAAGACTTAACACCATCTCGTGTAGAAGATAAGTTAATATTACAAACTGATAAAGATATAACATATGCAGATTCAGTAAACTTATTAATAACTATAAGAAATAGATGTTATAAAATAAAATTAAAATAAAAACTCGAACAATTTTGTTCGAGCTTATTTTTTTATGGAGGAACCGGCCGGATTTGAACCGGCGATCAGGGTGTTGCAGACCCACGCCTTAGCCACTTGGCTACGGTTCCATTCCTGTGATATAATTTTAATATAAATAAACCTAAATGTAAAGGTTTCTTTAATAAAATATATGCATATTATAAAAAATTAATTAAAATATGGTAATAATTTACTTTATTTTTAATGTGTAATGTTGCTATTTGTCGAATAATTGGATATAATAAAAAAGAATAGGGAAGTGTGGTATGAATACCGAGATTAACAAAAAAATATCATTTCGGGAAATTTTAAAGACAATTTCAACCATAATTAGTTGGACTGTTTTTGTATTACTTTTAATTTGTGCAGCACTTTTATTATATTATTTTATTGCTACTAGAATTTATGCTACAAAAGGTAGTAAATATGAACCAAAATTTTCATTATATACAATAATAAGTCCTAGTATGGTTCCAAATATTAATGTATATGATGTAATTGTAGATTTACGTGTAGATGAACCAAAAGAAATAGAAATAGGAGACGTAATAACATTTTATTCAGATAGTCCAGAATTAAGGGGAGGAACAATTACCCATAGAGTAATTTCTATTATTAGAGATGAGAATGGTAACTATAGTTACCAAACTAAAGGAGATAACAATTTAATTGAAGATAGTTCAACAGTTCCTTTCAATAAAATTGTAGGAAAAGTAGCAATAAGGATACCGCAGTTAGGAAGAATCCAATTTTTCTTAGCAAGTAATTTTGGATGGTTATTATTAATTTTAATCCCTGCGTTATACATTATTTTTAAAGATGTATTTAAAATTATAAAATTAAATAAAAATGAAACTAAAAAAACAAAAAAATTAATGCTACCATGGACAAAACATAAATTATTAGGATATACAAACAAAGAAAACGAAATAAAAGATGATTATATAAAGTTAAATGAAGAAATAAAAAAAGACTTTTTTGATATAGATGATGAAGATTTTGATGAACTTCCAAAGTTAAAGTAAATTCATAATAGCAAAAATATTAAATATAATTTATTAAGATTTATAAAAAGGGGGGAATTAAAATAAAAATCTTAAAAAATTATAAAAAAACTATAGTTATGATAATATTTGTAATTATTGGGGCAATAATAGGGTTAATATATAAAGACAAAGCATTAATTGTAAAACCCTTTGGTGATATATTTGTTAATTTATTGCTAGTCATAATAGTTCCATTAATATTTTTTACAATAACTGCATCAATATCAAAAATGAATCAACCAAAAAGATTAAATAAAATGATAATAAATATAGTAATAACATTTTTAATAACATCATTAGTGGCAGTTCTTTTTGGTTTTGGGACAGCAACACTTACTAGTTTAATTAATAAAGAGGATACCCAAAATATAATTTCTCAATTTGATACAACAATAAAAAATGATAATGAGTTAAATATTTTAGAAAGAACAGTTAAAGTTTTATCAACAGATCAATTTGTAAATTTATTAACCACTGATAATATTGTAGCTCTAATAGTTATTTCAATATTATTAGGTATAGCCATAAATAAAAGTGGTGAAAAAGGAAAAGAAGTAGCAAAAGTAATGGACTCTTTTAGTGAAGTAATGTATAAGTTAATAGAAATAATAATGTATTATGCACCAATTGGGTTATGTTGTTATTTTGCATCATTAATTGGAACTATAGGCACAAGTATTGCAATTGGCTTTTTAAAAACCTTTATTATATATACATTAAGTAGTATAATATTTATGGTAGTAATTTATTCCATATATGCATACATATCAGCTGGTAAAAAAGGAATAAAAAAATTTTGGAAAAGTATATTACCACCAGCACTTACAGCCATAGGGACTTGTTCATCTGCAGCTAGTGTGCCAGTAAACATAGAATGTGCAAAAAATATTGGGATACCTGCCGATATTGCAGAGACAACAATATCACTAGGAACAAGTTTTCACAAAGATGGTTCATCAATAGGCAGCGTGTTTAAAATTATGTTTTTAGTATACTTATTTCAAACGCCATTTAATAATTTTAGTATGATAATTCAAATATTAGTAACAGCACTAATAGCAACGTTATTAGTAACAGCGGTTCCTATTGGAGGAGGAACAATATCAGAAATGTTAATTTTAAGTTTAATGGGTTATCCAATTAAAGCCTTGCCAATTTTAACAATAATTGCTACAATAATAGACGCACCAGCAACATTACTTAATGTAGTTGGAGACTCATCATGTGCCATGCTTGTAACTAAAATGGTAGATGGGAATAAATGGATAGATAAAAACGAAGAAAAATACGAAGATTCAATCAAAGTAATTTTATAAAAAAATCTTAACAGAGATAAAATATATAGCTGAGAATATTTTAAAAGATTTATAAAATGAATTTCAGTTGATGAGTATTTTTGGGATAAATCCCTTATAATTTAAAGAGTATGAAATAAATTCATAAACTAAGGTGGTACCGCGGGTTTAACTCGTCCTTAAATTAGTTTATGGATTTTTTTAATTTTAAGGAGGAAAAATGGAAGAAGAATTAAAAAAAATAGTTGAAGAAATGCAAAAAGAATTAACCGGTTGTGAAAAAGAGGCTGATGTTTTAAATATTAAATCAAAGTATGTAGGTAAGAAAAGTAGAATAAGTGAAATATTAAGTAATCTAAAAGATATGAGTATTGAAGAAAAAAGAAAATATGGTAGTTTAATTAATAATACTAAAAAGGAATTAGAAAATATAATAAATGAATTTTTAAATCAGAAATTAAACCAAAATAATACAAGTTTTGATGATACATTAGACTATGAAATTAGTATGGGTTCCTTACATCCAGTAACAATTGTAGCAAAAGAAGTAACAGATTGTATGAAAAAAATGGGATTTACGGTAGTTAGTGGTCCTGAAATGGAAACAGAATACTACAACTTTGAAGCATTAAATATTCCTAAGGATCATCCGGCACGTGATATGCAAGATACTTATTATTTAGATAATGGCATGCTATTAAGAACACAAACCAGTGGGAATCAAATTCATGCAATGGAAAAGTATGGTGCTCCTTTAAAAGTATGTTCTCCAGGAAGGGTTTTTCGTAATGAAGATTTAGATGCTAATCATGAAAATACATTTTTTCAAGTTGAAGGTATGGTTATAGACAAAGAAATATCTATTGAAAATTTATTATACGTTATGCAACAAATTTTAAGCGAAGTAATGCAAAGTGAAATAAATTTAAGATTACGTCCTGGTTTTTTCCCATTTACTGAACCAAGTTATGAAATAGATATGGAATGTTCAATATGTAAAGGAAAAGGATGCCCGACATGTAAAAATAGTGGTTGGATAGAAATAGTCCCTGGAGGAATGGTTCATCCTAATGTATTAAAAGCTGGGGGAATAGACCCTGAAAAATATACAGGATTTGCTTTTGGAATTGGATTAACAAGACTAGCAATGATGAAATATAAAATTAGTGATATAAGAGTTTTAAATTCTGGAGATATAAGATATTTAGAACAATTTAACATAAAGTAGGAGGATAAAATGTTATTATCATGTAATAAATTAAAAAGTTATATAAAAAACAGTAATGATATAGATTGGGAAAATATATGGAAAACATTTACAATTAGAACAGCAGAAGTTGAATCAGTAAAAAAAGTTGGAAATAATTTAGACAATGTAGTAATAGCAAAGATTGTAAAATGTGAAAAACATCCAGATAGCGATCATATGCACATATTACAAGTTGAATGTGGTGAAGAAAATCCTGTTCAAGTTGTATGTGGAGCTCCAAATGTTCGGGTGGGGCTAAAAACTGCATACATTAAAGTAGGAGGACATATTGAAGGTATAGAAATAAAATCAAGACCTTTAAGAGGAATAATTTCTAATGGAATGTGTTGCAGTGGAAAAGAATTAGGAATAAGTGATAATCATGATGGAATATTAGAACTTCCTTTTGATGCTCCTGTAGGAATGAATATAAAAGAATATTTACCAATTGAAGATATAATTGTGGAAATAGATAATAAATCATTAACAAACAGGCCTGATTTATGGGGGCATTATGGAATAGCTCGAGAAATAGCAGCGATAACTAATCATGAATTATTACCATTAGAAATATCAGAAATTGAAGATGAAAACAAAGAAAAATTAAAAATAACTATTAAAGAACCAAACCTTTGTTATAGATATTCTGGGCTTAAAGTAAATAATTTAACTAATAATAAAACGCCATTAGATATGCAAATATTTTTATATTATGTAGGAATGCGCTCCATATCTTTATTTGTTGACCTCACTAACTATATAATGTTAGAGCTTGGCCAACCAATGCATGCTTTTGATTCACGAGTAGTAAAAGAAATTGAAGTAGGACTAGCAAACGATGGAGACACTTATACAACCTTAGATGGAATAGAAAGAAAGTTAACAAAAGATATGTTAATGATTAAAAATGGAAACAATTATTTTGGAATTGCAGGAGTAATGGGGGGTTTAGATAGTGAAATATTAAGTGATACAACATCAATCTTTTTAGAAAGTGCCACATTTAATGCAGGAAATATTAGAAAAACTGCAGTAGCACTAGGTTTAAGAACAGAAGCAAGTGCTAGATATGAAAAATCATTAGATCCTAATTTGACAACTTATGCAATAAAAAGATTAATGTATTTATTAAAGAAAGAAAACCCAAATTTGGAAATAGCATCTAAATTAACAGATATATATCCAAATGAATTAACAGAACAAGTAATTAAATTAAATAAAAAAACATTAAAGATATATATGGGAAAAGAATTGTCTGAAAATGAAATCAAAGAAATTTTAGAAAAATTGGGATTTAAAGTAGAAATAAATAAAGATTTTTATAATGTTACAGTTCCAACATTTAGAGCAACTAAAGATATTAAAATTGAACAAGATTTAATTGAAGAAATAGCAAGAATGTATGGGCTAGAAAATTTTTCACCAAAACCGTTAAAATTAGATTTAACAGTTGTAGAACATGAAAACGTTTATAATCAAGAATATGAAGTAAAAGAATTACTTGCAACTAAATTTGATATGAATGAAGTAAATAGCTATATTTGGTATGACTCTGAAATGCTTAAAAAAATTGGAATTGATAAAAGTGGAATTAAACTACTAGGAAAATCAGAAAATAATATTCTAAGAGATGATTTATCATTATCACTTATGAATATTATAGAAAATAATTTAAAAAATTATAAAAGATTTGGAATATTTGAAATAGGAACAACTATAGAAAATAATAGCAATCGAAGAAAACTAAGTATAATTTTAGTAGATGATGAAAAAAATATCGAAAATATTTATATGAACATGAAAGCTATAGTTAAATATTTATTTAAAAATCTTAAAAATAAAAACGTAACATTTGTTGATAATATAAATGAAAGAAATTATTATGAAGATACATTAGGCAAAAAAGTAATTATTGATGATGAAGTAATCGGAGAAGTAAATGTTTTATCAAAAAGAGTCGCAAATAAAATAGGTAAGAAAAAAGCTATAGTTTGCACAGAATTAGATTTTGATAAATACGTAGATATAGAAAAAAATAAAATATTAGCAAAAGATATAAGTAAATATCCAACTGTAGAACTTGATTACACAATAATTATGCCAGATAATAAAAAATATATAGAACTATTAGAAGTATTAAAGGCTTTTAAGAGCAATTTAATACAATCATACAACTTATTGGGAACATACGAAAATAAATATACTATTAGATATATTATTGGAAGCGACCATAAAACATTAGATCAAAAAGATTTAAGTAATTTTAAGGAAAGATTTATAGAGCATATAAAAAATAATGGCTTATCTATAATAGAATAAATTAAAATATAACCTCAATTTCTTAAAAAATAGAAATGGGGTTTTTATTTGACAAACAATAAAAACTAATTCATAATATTTTTGATGGT
Source organism: uncultured Bacilli bacterium (assembly GCA_944371315.1). Lineage (GTDB taxonomy): Bacteria > Bacillota_I > Bacilli_A > RF39 > UBA660 > Onthocola_B. The sequence goes on from CALVXN010000007.1 coordinate 29,615, forward strand.
GAAACAAATGAAGCAAGAACAAATAGAAAAGAGTATCATAAAAACATATCGTAAAGACATATGGCGTCAATTTACAAAAGCAATAACGGAATATAATTTAATTAAAGATAATGACAAGATTGCGGTATGTATAAGTGGTGGTAAAGATTCATTTTTACTTGCAAAGTGCATGCAAGAAATAAAAAAACACGGAAAAATTAAATTTGAATTAGAATTTATAGTTATGGATCCAGGATATAGCCAAAAAAATTTAGAAAAAATAAAAGAAAATGCTAAAATACTTGGGATACCTATAAAAGTTAAAGAAAGTAAAATTTTTGATATTATAAAAACAATGAACGTTAAATCTCCATGCTACATGTGTGCTAGAATGAGAAGAGGATATTTATATAATTACGCAAAAGAACTAGGATGCAATAAAATAGCATTGGGGCATCATTTTAATGATGTAATAGAAACAATATTATTAGGGATACTTTACAACGGAGAAACAGCATCAATGTTACCTAAACTAAAAAGTAAAAATTTTCCTGGCTTAGAATTAATACGCCCATTGTATTTAGTAAAAGAATCTGCAATAATTAATTGGTTAAAATTTAATGAATTAGAATTTATTGATTGTGCTTGTCCTTTAAAAAAAGAAGACTCTAAAAGAGCAGAAATAAAAGAGTTAATTAATAACATGAGAAAAAACAATAAATTTGTAGAAAACAATATATTTAAAAGTGCAGAAAATATAAATCTTAATCAAGTAATGGGATATATAAAAAATAATAAAAAAACAATATATTTAGAAGAATATGATAAATAGTTATAAGACAAAAATCGACAAAAAAATGCAATATAAAACACTTTTCTATTTAATATAACTATGATATAATAGAAACATAAGTTACCATAGTTATAAAGGAAGGTGAAAATATGCCAGCGGTAAAAGAATTAACAAGAGACTATATAGTAAAAGTAGCGGTTAAAATGGTTAACGATAATGGATGGGAAAGCATAAATGCTAGAAGTTTAGCAAAAAAATTAAAAGTATCGACTAAACCGTTATACCGAATATACAAAAACATGGATGAAATAAAAACTGATATATATAATGAAATAGCTCACCAATATGATGAATTTATAATAAGTAGGATTGATAACAAAAAAGCATTAATTACACTTTGTATTGCTTATGTAGAGTTTGCACAAAAATATAAAAATTTATTTATCTGTTTATTTTTGAGCAACAATTTAAAATGGAAAAATATTGATAATGTTTTAGATGAAAAATGGAATCAATCAACAATAATTAATTTAGTAAATAAACATGGATATAGTTTTGATGAAGCAAAGCATCTTTTTATAAATATGTGGTTGTATGCTAATGGGTTAGCAACATTAATAGCAACAAATGAAATAGTTATTGAAGAAAAAGAAATATTAATAAAACTAGTAAAAAATTATAAAATGCTTACACAAGGAGAATAATGAATAGAGTTGAAGTAAAAGAAAGTAATGTTTGTTTAAAAAGAATAGAAGAAAAATGTATAAATTGTGGAATTTGTTTAAAAACGTGTAAAAGCACAAATAATATAGAAAATGACTGTATTAATTGTGGTCAATGTATTTTATCTTGCCCAACAGGAGCATTAATTCCTAAATACGATTATAGACAAGTTCTAAATTATATAAATGATACAAATTTTATAGTAGTAGTCTTTGTTGCACCGGCTGTTAGAGTAGCTATAGGTGATGCTTTTGGATATGAGCCAGGAGAATTTTTAGAAGGAAAATTAGTTAGTGCATTAAAAAAGATTGGATTTGATTTTGTATTTGATACAACTTTTGGTGCTGATTTAACAATTATGGAAGAATCTCATGAGCTAATTGATAGAATTAAAAATAAACAAACTCCAATGTTTACAAGCTGCTGTCCGTCATGGGTATTGTATTTAAAAAAATATCATCCAGATTTAATAAAAAATTTAAGTTCATGCAAAAGTCCAATTGCGATGCAAGGAACAATGATAAAAAGTTATTTTGCGGATATGTATAACATCAATAAAGAAAAAATAATATCTGTTTCTTTAACACCGTGTATTTCTAAAAAATATGAAAGAACATTATATCCAGATACTGATATAGTAATTACAACAAGTGAATTAATTTTAATGGTAAAAGAATTAGGAATAGACTTCAAAAATTTAGAAAATTCCGAATTTGATAAACTACTTGGTAAAGGAAGCGGCGGTGGATTAATATTTGGAGTTTCAGGTGGAGTAATGGAATCTACTCTTAGAACAGCATATTATATGATAAATAAAGAAAAGGCACCAGATAATTTTTATAATTTACAAGAAATAAGAGGGGAAAAAGATATTAAAGAAGCAATTGTTGATATGAAAGAATTTAAACTAAAAATAGGAGTATTTAGCAAAGTGTCAACAGTAGAAAAATACCTATCTAGAATTAAAGAATATGATTTTATAGAAGTTATGAGTTGCCCTGGAGGATGTATTGGGGGTGGAGGTCAACCACTAGTAGCAATAAATAATTTAACAAATATCAGAGAAAAAAGAATAAATAGTATATATAATGATGATAGAGGTTTAAAAATTAAAGAAAGCTATATGAATCCCGAAATAAGGGACGCATATGATTGTTACATTAATAAAAAGAATGTAGAATTACACACTAATCATAAAAATTAAAATCTTATTTATATATATAACTTTACAAATTATGACAAAAAAAGTATAATTTAGCATGAGGAGGATTTATGAAAAAAGTAATATTAGGCATATTTTTAGCACTTGGTATTTTATTAATTCCAAATATTAAAGTTGCAGCAGATGAACTGCCAACAATAACAGATCATGAAAAAGTAAAAGTATATTTTTTTAGAGGAGACGGATGCAGTCATTGTTATGATTATTTAACTTATTTTAGCAAAAATTATAATAAGTATAAAGATTATTTTGAATTTGTGATTTTTGAATCATGGAAAGAAAGCGGAAATACTGAACTTTTATATGATGTAAAAGAATATTTTGGTGAAGAAGCAGATTCATCAGTTCCATTTACAGCAATTGGTAGTGATTACTCTAGAGTAGGTTATAGTAGTGATGAAATTATTGAAGCAGCATTGGAAGCATACCAAGATGAATCATATGAAGATTATATCGGAAAAATGATTGAAGAAGGAGACTATGAGGTTAAAGCAGAAACATTAGAAGAAGCTTGTGCTGCTGAAGGAATTACAGTAAGAAAAGAATCTGATTCAGCAATAAGTGATGGAGCTATAGTAGCAATAATTTTTGGAATACTTATAGTAGGATTTGGAGCATTAGTTATATTTTCAAGGAAAAAATAAATAATAACATTTGATTTTAATATCTTTAAAGGCAAACTAAAAATATAAAAAATAAATTATCTTTAGTAAACCTTTAAAGATTTTTTTGTTATTTAATGATTTAATATAAGAACATTTAATTATTTTGATAATAAAGTTACATCAATTGCACATATTCGCATTATAGCAATCAAAAAGCAAACATTTTTAATGTCTGCTTATTACCTATAATTTAAAGTAAATTTTAAGATAAATTATACTTATTAATTGAATAAACCCGATCACCATTTAAGTTTATGTAATAACTAGCAACAACTTCACTAGAGCCGTCTTCATAAGTCATAGATAATTCTAAATGAACAGTATAACCAACAACTCCAGTTCCGCTAGTATTTAATACGGGCGTAATAACTTGATTTAAAACCTTTTTAACGTCTTTGTCAATATTTAGTTTACTAATTTCTTTTTGAAGTTTTTCGGTATCTTTTTTTGCAAGCTCATATGCTGGCGCAGATGTATTTTCGTCGTAATATAAGTTCAAATCTAAAGCACAACCATTTTGTGAAATATTAACACCTAAAATGTATACATTAGTATCATATTCAGAATTACCATATTTACAGTATGTAGGACCAGGGGGCTCTGCAGTTCCATCACCTATTGTTAGGTTTACCGTTAAAGGAGAGGTATTATTACCGGACATATCACTTGCCACAATTTGAATTGTATATTTTCCTTCTTCAGTATATTTACTATAGTCTATTAAGTTTCCATCTTGGTCTTTGCCCATTTCATAAAACGAAATTATACAACCAGAATCACTATTATCAGAACATTTTTCAACAAAATCACTTGCTGCGTAAGATTTGCCTTTTTCAATAATTAAATCTTTTGTTGTAATATTTGGAGATTGAGTATCAACAACGGCTAAAGTAGATAAATAGTTAGTTTTATTAACCTCTATATTTACAGTATATTCTCCAACTTTTGCCAAATCAACATCATCATAAGAAATAATAATATCATCCTCTTTGACATTTTGTAATTCAGAGAAGAATAAGGTTTTATCAGGCAATTCAGAATTAATCTCTATAGTTACTACGTCACGGATTTCTATAACGGCGTTTTTATCATTTTTCTTATTTTTTAAGGATACCATTAAAATGACTATAATAAAAATACATAACACGACAACACCAACAATAATATAAGCTATAAAAGATCTATTTGCTCCTTTTACCCTTTGATTAAAAAATTTTCCAGCCAAAATAATTCCTCCTTATTTATAAATTAATATTATCATATTTTTAAAATACGGCCAATAGATATTAGTAAAAATAAATAAAATAATAGAATAAATTAAAAAAAGAATAGTAAAATTGTTGTAAATTAATAAAAATTATGATAATATCTCAAGTTTGACAGTTTGAAGAAATAAAAACCTCTCAATTCCTTTATTTATGCAGGATTGAGAGGTTTTAA
>CALVXN010000008.1 GCA_944371315.1 uncultured Bacilli bacterium
TAATATATTTATGGGTCCTCGTAGTTTAATGGATAAAACAAGCCCCTCCTAAGGGTTAGAGTGGAGGTTCGATTCCTCTCGAGGACGCCAGATTGTATGTAAAATGTCTTGAAATATTTTGATTTTAAGACATTTTTCTTTTTTTAAAAAACGATATAACATGATATAAAGTGATACAAATTATTTTTTGTGTCGACACTAAGGTAAATTATTATACTTTTAAAGTAGCACAACACTCAGGTAATTACAACCTTTAGATTGATTAAAAAGAAAATCATTGGGAAGAAACTACAAACAATCAAAATAATTATTTTTTGCATAGATTCCATAGATACTTTCGGAATGAACTAATTAATTGTATTGACAAAGCCACATAAATTATGATAAATTATAATAAAACAATAGTAAAAACACAAGAGGTTTATATGAAAAAAATATTATTAGGAATTATAGTTGTCATCTTTATATGGCTAGGAGTATTTATAGTTGATTATTTAAAAAGTCATAGTTTTGAAACTGGAAATGTCTCTAATGTGAAAATAATTCCGATAGAATCAGAAATTTATTCAAATGAAGAAATAAATAATGCTATTGATGTAATTCTAGATTATTTTGAGAAAAATTTTAATGGTTGTTCACTATTGGAAATTGAATATATAGGTGATGAAAATAATGATGACTATAGGGATTGGGCAATAAGAAATAATAAGAGTGAGGTAATTGTTTTTATTTCGAATTTTAAAGTTAATCCTAATGGCGGAAATGGCGTTCTAAATTCAAATAGTGAATATGATGATTATAGTTGGATTTTAGTGAGAAATGAAAACGAAAATTGGAAATACGTTGATGGCGGCTATGGATAATTGTTAAATGAAACCATCATCCATGCTAGTGGATATTTTTTAGTTGAATTGTATAAATAAAACGAATATTAATATGCAATTAATAAAATTTTTTAATGTGTGTAAAATTTAGTAAAGCAGCCGTAAAATAATTGACTATTTTTTAAAAAACAAATTATAATATATTTAAGCTAGGATAGCTGATAACCTAAGTGGTTTAAGGAGGGAAAAATGTTAAAAACTAAAGTTGGTTATAGTGAAAATGTTGATGCATATGCATCAGGTGTTGAAACAGCTACAATGGCAAATGTAATTGATAATCCACAAGTAGGCTTATTATTTACAAGCTGTGTTCAAGATCAAAATGAATTAATGAAAGGTGCTAAAAGTGTATTAGGTAATGTTCCTATAATTGGATGTACATCATCAGCAGCATTGTGCACACAAGATGGTTACTTGAATAAAGAAACTGGATACTCTGGAATGATGCTTTTTGGCGGTGATGTAGAAGTTGTAGTTGCTGGTTCTAAAAAAACTGAAGAAAGTGCTAGAGAAATTGGTCAAAGAATTGCTAAAGAAGCAATTAGTAAACGTAAAGGCGAAGATAAAGAACCAGATTTCTTCTTTATGAGTGCAAGTCCTGCTAATGAAGAAGAATATTTAAAAGGAATTCAAGATGTTATTGGAAATATTCCTGTATTTGGTGGTTCAGCAGCTGATAATACTGTTGAAGGAAAATGGAGCTTACTAAATGATGGTGAAGCTTTTGCAGACGGATGTGTTTTAGCTATATTTTATACTGATAGTAAAATGTCTAACATATATACAGGAGCATATCATGAAACTAATAACTCTGGTATAATTACAAAAATTGCTGGAAGTAGAACATTAGTAGAAATAGATCATGAACCAGCATTAAAGAAATATGCTGAATGGACTAATCAAAAAGTTGAAGATTTAATGGGAGGAAATTTACTTACTGCAACAATATGTGCACCACTTGGAGTAAAAGACCCAATAGGTAAAGTAACTGCAGTTCGTCATCCAATGAATGGTAATGAAGATTTATCAATGAATATAGGAGCTGATTTAGCAGTTAATACAGCAGTTATTCAATTATCTAATTCTCCAGAAGGAATATTAAATGCAAATGCAGAAACAATAGCTAAGTTAAATAATTTAATGGGTGAAGATATTAATTCTTATTTCTTAGTTCATTGTGGTGGACGTCGTTTAGGATTAGCTCTTGCAAATATTGAAGATAAAATATATCCAGAAGTTAAAAAAGCTATCCCTAATAAAGAATTTTTAATGGTATTCACATTTGGTGAATATGGACAAGGAGATCACTCATCTAATACAGTAGGAGGTTTATCACTTTCATATACTGGATTTGGTGAATAATATATTTAAGAATAAAAAGGAGAAATAATGAAAAGTTTAATAGGAACAAGTTGGAGAGATTCAAGTGATGGAAAAGTTATTGAAGTTAAAAATCCTGCAACAAATGAACTAGTAGATACAGTGCCAAGCCTAACAGCAGCTGATGTAGAAGAAGCAATTAAGTATGCTTATGACCATCAAAAAGAATGGGAAAATTTATCAGTAGTTGCTAGATGTGAAATATTATCAAAATTTGCAGTTTTAGTTGAAAAAAACAAAGATGAACTTGCTAAACTTTTATCTGATGAAACTGGAAAGCCAATTAAAGAAGCATATAATGAAATTGCAAATATACAAATTGGAGTTCCAGCATATGTAGAAAAAGTAAAACATGAATATGGAAATATTATATATCGTGGAACAGAAAAAGGACAAGAAAATACTATACAATATACAATACAACAACCATTAGGGGTAGTAGTAGCTATAATTCCATTTAATTTTCCAAGTGATATTTTTATAAATAAGATACCACCAGCATTATTAATGGGAAATGCTTGTATTTTAAAACCTGCGAGTGCTAATCCACTTACACTTACAAGATATGTAGAATTATTAGTTGAAGCTGGAGTTCCAGCTGGAATAATTTCAGTTGTTCATGGTTCTGGATCAGTTGTTGGAAAGACACTTACTAGTAGCAAATTAGTTAACATGGTAAGTCTTACTGGATCAACTGCCGCAGGAATTGATGCTGCTAAAAACTGTGCAGAACATTGTGCCCATAGTTCTTTAGAATTAGGGGGAAATGATGCATTCATAATTTGTGCTGATGGAGATATTGATTTAGCTGTTGAAGAAACAGTATGGGGAAGACTATACAATACAGGACAAGTTTGTTGCGCAAGTAAAAGATTTTTAGTTGAAAATTCTGTTAAAGATGAATTTATTAGTAAAATGGTTGCAAAAATTAAAACATTAAAAGTAGGTATGCCTAGTGAAATGGATACTAATATCGGATGTTTAATTAGTGAAGAAGCAGCTATTGAAGTAGAAAAACAAGTTAATAAAACTGTAGAAGAAGGCGCAAAAATTGTTTATGGTGGAAGAAGAAAAGGTGCTTTTTATGAACCAACTATTTTAGATAACGTAACTAAAGATATGGAAGTTGCAAAAGACATGGAAATTTTTGGCCCAGTTATTCCTGTAATTGGTTTTGATACAATTGAAGAAGCTGTTAAAATAGCAAATCAATCAATTTATGGGTTATCCGGTTCTATTGTTACACGTGACTTTAATAAAGCAATTAAAGTTAGTGAACAAATGGAATGTGGAGGATTTGTTATAAATGGTGCAAGTTTCTTTAGATCATTTGAACAACCATTTGGGGGTTGGAAATATTCTGGAATAGGAAATGAAGGAATAATGACAACTTTAAAAGAAATGTCTAGAACAAAGACAGTTATATTAAAAAATGTTACAAAATAATTTAAAAGGCAAGTAACAGCTTGCCTTTTATTAATATAAGGAGTGATAAAATGTTTGATTATAAAAATAGAGTAGTAGTAATGACTGGTGCATCATCAGGATTAGGAAAGCAAATGGCTAGAGGATTTGCTCAAATGGGAGCAAATTTAGTTTTGATGGCTAGAAGAATAGAACGATTAGAAGATTTTGCCCAAGAATTAAAAGATATGGGTGTAGAAGCATTACCAATAAAATGTGATGTTACCAATGTTGCAGAAGTTAATGAAGCTGCTAAAATAGTAGAAGAAAAATTTGGCAAAGTTGATGTATTAGTAAATTGTGCAGGTAGTGCTAAAAATAATGGCGTATTAAACATGACAGATGATGAATGGCAATTTACAATTGATACAGACATGAATAGTGTATTTTATGTAACACGTGCTTTTGCAAATATAATGAAAAAAAATAACTATGGTCGTATCATAAATATTGCATCAATGTATGGCATGGTTGGAAACATGGCATTGGATACGGTTGCATATCATACAAGTAAAGGAGGAGTAATAAACTTTACTAGAGCAGTTGCAGCAGAACTTGCAAAATATGGAATTACGTGTAATGCAATTTGCCCAGGATATTTTGATACTGAGCTTACCCATGATACACTAGTTACAAATGAATTTACTCAATATATGAAATCTACTGTTCCTGTTGGAAGATATGGCCATGAAGGAGAACTTAATGCTGGTGCTATATTTTTAGGAAGTAGTGAAGCAAGTTATGTTACTGGGGTAATACTTCCTATTGATGGTGGATATACTGCTATTTAGATAAAAAAATATCAAAACAATCTGAAATAATTCTTAAGAGGCAATTAAATTGCTTCTTTTTAAGTTAGATAATAAAATTGTTTTTATTTAATAAACGAAGAAGCATATAAACGTTAAAAATGTTATAAATATTTTAAACTTATTTATTTCTTTTTTAAATTTTATTATAAAAATAGACAAAATAAGTTCAAAAAAAATAAAAATGTGCTATAATTTACTAATGTGAGGTTATAAATGACAATTAATAAAGAAGTAGAATTTAATAATATAGTTAGTGATATATTAAAAAACGAGTCTTTTATAGAATTAAAATATGAAATTCATCACGGAATATCAAGATTAGATCATTCATTAAATGTTGCTCGTCTTACATATAATACTTGTAAAAAAATGAAAATAAAAAATTATAATGAAATAACAAGAGCTGCGTTATTACATGACTTTTTTAAAAGTTCAGAAATAAATGGTAATAGTTTTATTAATCATCCTAAAAAGGCACTTGATAATTCTAAAAATAATTTTGAAATATCAAGTATACAAGAAAATATAATAATTTCACATATGTTCCCAATGACTAAAACTATTCCTAAAAACATAGGTAGTTGGATAGTTACATTAGCAGATAAAATGGTAGCTCTTTATGAATGCACAAAATATAAAATTCCATTAACAATTGGAGCAGTTATGTTGTTTTTTATTAATTTTTGCTTTATTCAAAGATAGTATAGTGTTTAAACATTATGCTTTTTTCATATATTTATTTTTTTTATTAATTATGATATTATTAAAAAAATAAAGGAAGTGAAAAATTGAGTAAAATAGATAATGAAATAATAAATAGTATAAAGGTTTTAGCATTGGACATGATTAATAAAGCTGGTAGTGGTCATCCTGGAATAGTTTTGGGGGCAGCTCCAATGCTTTATGCTCTTTATAAGGATCATTTAAAAGTAATTCCAAGTAAAGCAAATTGGATTAATCGAGATCGCTTTGTAATGTCTGCAGGACATGGCTCTGCATTATTATATTCAATGCTTTATCATGCCGGTTATGATATAGATATTGAAGAAATTAAGCATTTTAGAGAATTAAGTTCATTAACACCAGGACATCCTGAATATAAAGTTACACCAGGAGTAGATGCATCAACTGGACCATTAGGACAAGGTATTGGAATAGCAGTTGGTATGGCTATGGCTGAAAGATATTTAAACACAATATCTAATATTGAAAAAAAAGATAGTGAAATTATAGATTATTATACTTATTGCTTATGTGGCGATGGAGATTTAATGGAAGGCATTAGTTATGAAGCTTTATCATTTGCCAGCACCCAAAATTTAAATAAATTAATTTTACTTTATGATTATAATAAAGTAAGCTTAGATAGTGATACAAATATTACCTTTACTGAAGATATATTTATAAGGTTTGAAGCATTAGATTTTAATATTATTGATGTAAAAAATGGCAATGATTATAATGAAATATCTAAAGCAATAAAATTGGCAAAAAAAAGTAAAAGACCATCAATAATAGTTTGTCAAACAACAATAGGTAAAGATTCTATTCTTGAAGGAACCAATAAAGTTCATGGTAAACCATTAAGCAATGAAGATATGAAAAATATTAGAAATAAATATAAAATAGAAACAGAAGCATTTAATGTTGATAGCAAATTATTATTAAATTTACAATCTAGTATAAATAATAGAGTTGGTCCAATTTATAAAAAATGGGAAGAAGAATACACAGAAATAAAAGAAAGTGAAAATATTGGTTTAAATATGATGCTAAATTTACTTGAAAGAAATGCGTTTGTAATAGATTTTGATGATTCTAAGTTTAAAATAAGTAGTGAATATAGTGAAGAATTAAGAGAAAGCAATCATAAAATTATGAATTTTATATCTCCAAAAAGTCCATTTTTTCTAGGAGGATCTGCTGATTTATCATCATCATGTAAAACAAATTTAGATAAATCTAGTATTCAAAGTGATGAAAATAGAACAGGTAAAAACATTTATTTTGGTGTTAGAGAACATGCAATGGGAGCAATATTAAATGGTATGGCTTTATCTAATTTAAAAGTTTTCGGATCAACATTTTTAGCATTTAGTGATTATTTAAAACCTGCGATAAGAATGTCTGCATTAATGAATTTACCAGTTACATATATATTTACTCATGATTCAGTCTATGTAGGTCAAGATGGTCCAACCCATGAGCCAGTTGAGCAATTATCAATGCTTAGAACTATACCAAATTTTATCACTTTTAGACCGGCAGATATTAATGAAATAATGGGATCATGGGAATATATTTTAAAAAATAATTGCGCAACAGCATTAGTCATTAGTAAAGAAAAAAGAAGTAAAAATAAAAATACTAATGCAAAATTTGTTAAATATGGGGCTTATATGATTAGAAAAGAAAAGTATCGACTTGATGGTATTATAATAGCTACGGGTTCTGAGGTTGAAATGGCTATGGAAATAGCAAAAGAATTATTTACAATGGGAATAGATATAAGAGTGGTATCTATGCCATCAATGGAATTATTTTTAAAACAAAATTCTAAATATGAAGAACAATTACTTCCTAAAGAAATACCAACTTTTGTAATTGAAGCTGGATCTAGTTTAATATGGAATCGATTTGCAAGTAAACCAGAATACATATTTGGAGTTAATAAGTTTGGTATGAGTGGGAAAACAGATGAGTTAATTAAATATTTAAAAATAGATAAAAATACAATATTAGAAAAAATTGCAAATTATTTAGCAAAAGATATAAATATCGACATAATTTAACAAATTATTCGTAAATTGTTTGGTATCATTACTTTGGTGATGAAATGAGGACTTTTTATGTTTTTAAAATTAATAGAGAAATGACTTTACTAATGAAAGAATCTCCATATAATTTATTTAAATCTTTAGAAGGAATTTACTTGCTTGATAAAACAAGTGTTGGATATGGAAAAGATTTGTTAGACCAAATAATTACTCCAATAGATAAGATGAAATATAATAGATTAATATATGATAAAAATAAAGATAATGATTTTTATATGAAAATTGGGGATAATCATAGAATTATAAATAAATATAGGAAAGAAGAAACAAATATTCAGATAAAAAATAGTCATATATTATTAAAAACTAATATAATAAATAAAAATATTCGTAAATATTTACCACTAAATGAATTATTTGCGTGTGATTTTGAAAATAAAGATTATTTTTGGTTAGAAGAATTAGTTAGATTATAAGTTGTTAAAAATAGAAAACTATAGTAAAATAAATTTATAGGGAGTGATTATTATGGATTGGCAATTAATACTTTATTTATTTATAGGAATAATTATAGGGATAATTATAGGATTTTTAATTACAAGAATGTTATTTAAAAAACAATTAGAAAAAAATCCACCAATAAACGAAAAAATGATTGAAGCTATGATGAGTAGTATGGGAAGAAAACCAAGTCAAAAACAAGTAAGACAAGTGATGCAACAAATGAACAGATTTAAATAAATTATGTTTATTGCAAAACTTGTTTTTTCTTTATATAAAGTGTAAATTTTTTATAAAAATGTTTACATTTTTGGCATATTTTGATAATATTAAAATATAAGAATAAAGAGGTGTATTTAATATGATGAATTTCATCTATGAATTATATCAAAATGATAATTTTGTTTTATATTTAACAATAGCCTTAGTAGTATTAATTATACTTTTTGTAGTAGTTTTATTTTTTGGAAAAAGAGATCAAAAATTAGAAGAAACAAAGAGATTACAAAAAATTGATATTGATGCATTTAAAGAAGAAGCAAAAGAAAAGGAAAAACTAGAAGTAAAAGAAAATATTGAAAAAACTAATACTGAAAGCACAATAACTGAAAATAATGAAGATAATTTGCCTTTAATTGAAAATAATAATGAAGAAATTAAAAGTGAAACATTTTCTTTATCAGATAATATAAACGATTCACAAATAAATGTGACAACATTTGAGCCAATAAAAAACATAGAAAAAGAATCTGAAGAAGAATTAGAATTACCTAAAAAAGCAGAAGAAAATAACATTAGAAAACCTTTATTAGATGGTGATGAAGAAAGTAAACCGATAAGTTTTGATGAATTAGATAAAATTAATTTTGATGAAAGCGATTTAGAAAAAGATTTAAATGAATTAGAAAGTATTAAAAACGAATTTAATAAAATTAAAGTTCCTGAAGTAGAAAAAAAGGAAACAAAAGTTGAAACTAAAAACTATAAAGCAAGTCCTCAAATATTTAGCTCAGTGTTTGTAAATAAGGAAGATTCGGTAAGTAGTAGCATTAAAGTAGAACCTAATAAACCATTGCTTGAAGAAAAAAATGATGAATTAAAAGAAGAAAAACAAGAAAAGGATAATATCTCGCATGAAAAATTATTTACAATAGTAGATGATGATGCAGATGATATTGATTTACCAAGTTTAAAAAGCAGCAATAATTAAGGTGTGATAGTCAATAAATATTATTGGCTATTTTATTTTTGTTGATTTTTAGGGAAAATTATTGTTATAATGGTCTAGGTGAATAGAAAATGGCAAAATACGACGAATCATCTATTAAAATACTTGAAGGTTTAGAAGCCGTTAGAAAAAGACCTGGTATGTATATAGGTTCAACTGATAAACGAGGAATGCATCATTTAGTTTGGGAAATTGTTGACAATGCAATAGATGAAGTAATAAATGGCTATGGAAACTATATAAAAGTAATTATTAATAAAGACAAAAGCATAACTATTGCTGATAATGGTAGAGGTGTTCCAATTGGAATGCATGAATCTGGAAAAAGCACTCCTGAAGTAATTTACACAATTCTTCATGCTGGAGGAAAATTTAGTGAAAGTGGTTATAAAGTAAGCGGAGGACTTCATGGTGTTGGAGCATCAGTAGTAAATGCTTTAAGTAAGGAAATGCAAGTTGTAATATATAGAGATGGATTAATATCTACAATAGAATTTGAAAACGGAGGAAAAGTCAAAAGCCCTTTAAAAACCGTTGGGAAAAGTAATAAAACCGGAACTATTGTCCGATTTTTACCCGATTTTGAAATATTCAAAAATTGCAATTTTTCTTATACAACAATATGTGAAAGAATGCAAGAAAGTGCATTTTTATTAAGTGGATTAACAATTGAAGTAATAGATGAAGAAGATAAAAAACAAGTGAAGTATCATTACGATAATGGACTTGTTAGTTTTATTGATTACATGAACGAAGGAAAAAATACACTACATAAGGTAATAAATTTTAATACAATAAAACAAAACATAGAAGTTAATATTGCAATGCAATACACAGATTCATATAATGAAAATATATTATCATTTGTAAATAATGTTAAAACCATTGATGGTGGAACTCATGAAGTTGGATTTAAAACAGGAATAACTAAAGCATTTAATGATTATGCTAAAAATAATAATATATTTAAAACTAAAGACGGTAATCTTGACGGAACAGATGTAAGGGAGGGATTATCTGCAATAATTAGTTTAAAAATACCTGAAGAGCTTTTACAATTTGAAGGTCAAACTAAAGGCAAATTAGGAACTCCAGAAGCTAGAAGCGTTACTGAAAGCGTTATATATGAATCACTTAAATTTTATTTAGAAGAAAATAAAGAAGTAGCTATGAGCATACTTGATAAAGCAATGAAAAGTAAAATAGCTCGTGAAGCAGCAAGAAAAGCAAGAGAAGAAGCAAGAAATGGTAAAACTAAAAATAAACAAGAAAAAAATTTATCAAACAAACTTGCTCCCGCTCAAAGCAAAAATGCTAAAATAAATGAATTGTTTTTAGTAGAAGGGGATTCTGCGGGAGGTTCTGCAAAAGGTGGAAGAGATAGAAAATTTCAAGCTATACTACCACTAAGAGGAAAAGTAATTAATAGTGAAAAAACTAGTATTGAAGAATTAATGAAAAATGAAGAAATTAACACATTAATATATACAATTGGAGCAGGTGTTGGACAAGATTTTGATATAGTTGATTCTAATTATGATAAGGTTATAATAATGACAGATGCTGATGTTGATGGTGCTCACATACAGATTTTATTACTTACATTCTTTTATCGTTATATGCGTCCTTTAATAGAAAATGGGAAACTTTATATTGCTATGCCACCTTTATATAAACTAGATTATGGAAAGAAAAGATATTATGCTTATACTGATGAAGAACTAGAGGAAATAAAAAAAGAAAATACTGGAAAATATTCAATTCAAAGATATAAAGGGTTGGGTGAAATGAATCCAGATCAATTATGGGATACTACAATGAATCCAGAAACTAGAAGTTTGATTAGAGTAACGATAACTGATGCTGCACTTGCAGATAAAAGAGTAAATGTCTTAATGGGAGATAAAGTAGAACCAAGAAAAGAATGGATTAATGAAAATGTGGTATTTACTATGGAAGATAACTATCGAGCTATTTAAGTTAGGATTGGTGATACAATGGAAAATATTTTAAAAAGAATTGAGAATTATTCCCTTGAAGAAATAATGGGGGATAGGTTTGCAAAATATGCTAAAGAAATAATACAAGATAGAGCAATCCCTGATGTTCGAGATGGTTTAAAGCCAGTTCAAAGAAGAATTTTGTATGCAATGTATAAAATGGGAAATACTTGGGATAAAGGTTATTTAAAATGTGCTACAACTGTTGGAGATGTTTTAGGTAAATACCATCCACATGGTGATACATCAGTATATGATGCAATGGTTAGAATGTCACAATGGTGGAAACAAAGTAATATTTTAATAGATATTCATGGAAATAATGGTTCAATGGATGGAGATCCACCAGCAGCATATCGTTATACTGAAGCAAGACTTGCTAAAATTAGTGGCGAGTTATTAAAAGATTTAGATAAAGAAACAGTTGCATGGGCACCAAATTTTGATGATAGATTATTAGAACCCACTGTTTTACCTGCAAAATTTCCAAATTTACTCGTAAATGGTGCTAATGGTATATCAGCAGGTTATGCAACAAACATTCCTCCTCACAATTTAGGTGAAATAATTGATGCAACTATAAAAAGAATTGATTCACCAAATTGTTATTTAGATACAATATTAGAAATAGTAAAAGGTCCTGATTTTCCAACTGGTGGTATTGCTGAAGGAAAAGATGGAATAATTGATGCATTTAAAACTGGTAGAGGAAAAGTAATAGTTCAATGTAAATATGAATTTAAAAAAGAAAAAGGAAAAAATCAAATAATTATAAGTGAAATACCATTTGATGTAAATAAATGGAATTTAGTAAGCAAAATAGAAAGTATTAGAATTGATAAAAAAATTGAAGGTATAGCAGAAGTTCGTGATGAAACTGATAGAGAAGGCCTAAGAATTGTAATTGATTTAAAAAGTGGAGCAAACAAAGAATTAATATTAAAGTATTTACTTAAAAATACAGAATTACAAATATCATACAATTACAATATGGTTGCTATAGTTAATAGAACACCAAAAACTCTAGGTTTAATAGAAATATTAGATGCATACATTGCTCATCAAAAAGAAGTAATAATTAAAAGAACACAATTTGATTTAGCTTTTTATCAAAAAAATTATCATATAGTTACAGGCTTAATAAAAGCTATATCCATATTAGATGAAGTAATAAAAACTATAAGAAGTAGTAAAAATAAAGGAGATGCTAAAAATAATTTAGTAGATAAATATGGATTTACTTTTGAACAAGCAGAAGCAATAGTTACTTTGCAACTTTATAGATTAACTAATACAGATATTGTAACATTAGAAGAAGAATGTGAAAAATATCAAGAGTTAATAAAAGATTGCGAAGAAATATTAAATGATGAAAATAAACTTAAAAATGTAATGAAAAGTGAATTAAGAGAAGTAAAGAAAAACTATGCTACTCCTAGAAAAACAGAAATAAGAGATGAAATAACTGATATTAAAGTTGATATTAAAGAAATGATACCAAATGAAAAAGTAGTGGTTGTAGTTACAAATGATGGATATGTAAAAAGAGTAAGCTTTAAAAGTTATAATTCATCAACTGAAGAAACTGCATTAAAACCTGGTGATTTTGTTAAGGGTAAGTATTTTGTTACTACGTTAGATACTTTATTATTATTTACAAATTTAGGAAATTATTTATATATTCCTATTCATAAACTAGCAGAATCTAAATGGAAGGAATTAGGAAAACATATAAGTAATACAGTAGTAATAAAAGAAAATGAAAAAATAATATCTAGTATGATTTTAAAAGATAAAGCTAAGAATGTAGTTATGTTTACTAAAAATGGATTGGTTAAGCAAGTGGCTTTGAAAGACTTTGAAGTTACAAGATATTCTAAACCAATGACATCAATTAAGCTTAAAGAAAATGATGAACTTATAAATGTAACAATAGCAAAAGAAGATGTATTATTAATAACAAATAATGGTTTTTATCTTAAATTTAAAACTGCTGAAATTCCAATAGTAGGAGTTAAAGCTAGTGGAGTAAAAGGAATTAATTTAAAAGATGACTATGTTATAAATGCTGGATCAATTATGGAAGAACACGAATATTTAAATATATTTACAAATTATAAAACTGGTAAGAGAATTAAATTAAATGAATTGACTATTTCTAATAGAGCTAAAAAAGGTTCAATGTTATATAAGAAAGTTAAAACAAAAGATTATAAAGTAAGTTTTGCTTATTTAACTACAAGTAAAGATATTAATATAATAAAATTGGATAATGATATAAGTGAATTAAAAAATAGTGAAATACCGATAATGGATTTAATTAGCACAGGAAGTCAAATAACTAAGAAAAATGTTGATGTATGGGCATTAAAACCAATAGAAGTAAACTTAATAAATAAAAGTGTAGAAATAGAAGAAGATAAAAAAGAAGAAAAGAAAGAAAACACCCAATTGTCTTTTGATACATTTAATATAGAAGATTTTAAAATATAGTAAAAATCACTTAATAAAATCATAAACTTTATTAGGTGATTTTTTATATGAAAAATGAAGAATTTAAAAGATTTGTTAGAACAAAACCTGAATTAATAAAGTATGTTCAAAGTGGTGAAATGACATGGCAAAAATTTTATGAATTATATGATTTATATGGAGAAGATGAATCAGTATGGAATAAATATATACTAAATAATGATCGAAATATTAATGATAGTATAAGCAAAATTACAAATATGGTTAAAAGTGTAGATGTAGATTCAATTAAAAGTCACATAAATACCGCTCAAAAGGCAATAGATTTTGTGCAAGATTTAACTAAAAAAACACCTCCATCAAATTTAGGCAATAATTTAAATAAAGGACCAGTTTCACCAAGGCCTTTAAATAAATTTTTTGAGGATTAATGGAAAAGTATTTACAAATGGCTTTTAGATCAAATGTTAAGGATTATAATCGTCTTAAAGAAAATTCATATTATATAAAAGACTTAAACAGAGGAATAATTGATTATAAAAATTTTGTAGAAAAAATGAAGCTTAAGTATAAAGAACGAGTAACAGATAAAATTAGTAATGTAATGGATAATATGGAAATGATTAATTCAGTTTTAAGTGTGTTAAAATAAATGATATAATATTGACTAAATCTAAAAATTATTGTAATATTTAAACATAGAGAGGTGCATACAAAAAATGAAAAATAATATGAAAGATTTAAGAGGGTTTACCTTAATAGAATTATTAGCGGTTATAGTAGTATTAGCAATAATCATGTTAATTGCAGTAAATGCAGTATTACCACAAATGGCAAAGGCCAGAAGATCATCATTTGCAATTGAAGCAAATGGAGCAATTGATGCAGCTCAGTCATATTATATGAGTCAAAATTTAGTTGGTGGAAATGGGCTACCTACTACAGAGGGTGGGGTTGCATGTGTAACAATAAAACAATTATACGATGCGGGTCAAACAGAATTAAATCCTGAAAACGGCTATGAAGGAAAAGTTGTTGTTAAAAAACAAGGAAACATATATCTTTATCGCGTATATTTGAATAAATCTGATTCATTAATGATTGTAAATAAAGGAGTTTCTGGAGATGGAACTGCTGAAAAACCATACAATAACTATGATATAACAGAAGCTCATGTTGAAGATTATGATTCTAGTGTTGATGCTAAATTGAGTTGTAAAAATGATGGTTCAGATTGGGAATAAAAAAATATAAATAGTTATCGTAAAAATTTAATAGCTTTTACAAAAGCTATTTTTTTGTTATAATTTTTATGGTGAAGTAAAATGATTATAGGATCACATGTTAATTTTGGTAGTGAGCAATTATTAGGCTCTGCTAAACAAGCTGTAAGTTTTGGAGCAAATACATTTATGTTTTATACTGGTGCTCCTCAAAATACAATTAGAAAAGATATAAAAGATGATTTAACTGATGAAGCAATAAAATATATGAAAGAAAATAACATTGATATTAATAATGTAATATGTCATGCACCATATATTATTAATTTAGCAAATAAAGAAAAAGAGGATTCTTGGAATTTTTCAATTAGTTTTTTGAAGAATGAAATAAATAGAATTACAAAAATGGGGATTAATTATATAGTAGTGCATCCTGGCAATGCATTAAAAATTGATAGAATGGAAGCATTAAATAATATTGCAGAAGCTATCAATAATATAATTACCACAGAAACAATGCCAATGATACTTTTAGAAACTATGGCTGGAAAAGGGACAGAATGTGGAATAAATATATATGAAATAAATGAAATATTAAATAAAGTTAATTTAAAAGAAAAAGTTGGAGTATGTTTAGATACTTGTCATTTAAATGATTCTGGAATAGATATATCAAAGTTTGATGAATATTTAAATGAATTTGATGAAAAAATAGGAATTGAAAAAATAAAATGTGTTCATGTAAATGATAGTAAAAATGAAATTGGAACACATAAAGATAGACATGCAAATTTAGGTTATGGAACAATAGGATTTGAAAACTTAATTAATGTTATTTATAATGCAAGATTAAAAAATGTTCCTAAAATATTAGAAACACCTTGGATTGGAGAATATCCTCCATATAAAATAGAAATAGATATGATAAAAAGTAAAAAATTTAATCCTAATTTAGAAGAAGAGGTAAATAAGTTATATGAATGATTTAAATTTTTGATAATATTCATCAAAAATTTTTTTAACTTTGTAAAAATTTTCTTCACTAAATTGGTTTTTATAACGATTTATATCAAATACATTAGGATTTTTTAAAATGTCTTGCCAATTTTTCTTTAAAAATTCATAAGTAAAATTTAACTCATTTTCTGATAAAAACACATTTTTTTTAATGGCAAAATTGTTAACATCTTCTTTTTTTAACATACTCATATATCTTTCAATTATATTATACATGCATATCACCTAATATATTGTATGAATTAGTCTTAAAAAACAATACTAATAATATGAAAAATGGTAATAAGAAATATTATATTATAATATGTTTATTGTTTGAAATTTTAACTATTAGATTGTTTTTTATATATAGTAATTCTGATTATTATAAAGATATTCTAGAAAAAAAGACTTTAATATATGTAAATGGTAGTAGTGCACCAAGGGGAAAAATATTAGATACTAATGGTAAAGTTTTAGTAGATAATATTGGAGTAAAAACAATTTATTATAATAAGTTAAAAGAAATTGATAAAAATGAAGAAATTGAAATATCATATAAATTAGCTAATATTTTAACCATAAATGAAGCAAGTAGTGATGTATTAAAAGAATTTTGGTTAGTATTAAATAATAATGGTAAGGAATTGATAACTGATGAAGAATATGAACTTTTAAATGAAAGAAAGTTAACAAATGATGATTTAGAAAGTAAAAAAAGAGAAAGAATAACTGATGAAATGTTAGAAAACTTTAATTATATAGATAAAAAAGCAGCAAATATATATGATTTAATGAATGATGGATACAATTATAGCAAAAAAGAAATATTAAGAAATGTAGCAGAAGAAGAATATGCAAAAGTTATTGAAAGTAATATACCGGGTATTACTGGTGAATTATCATGGGAAAGAAAGTATTTATATGAGGATACTTTAAAAAATATTTTAGGAAGAATAGGAAGTATACCTAAAGAATTAAAAGATGAATATTTAAATAATGGTTATGAACTTACAGATATAGTAGGATTAAGTTATTTAGAATACCAATACGAAGAATATTTAAAAGGAACAAAGGCTAAATATTTAGTAAATAATGATAATACTTTAACTATGGTTGAAGAAGAAAAAAGAGGTAATGATTTAGTTTTATCAATAGATATAGATATTCAGTTAAAAGTTGAAGAGATATTAAAAGATAAAATATTACTAGGAAAAAAATATCCAAATACAGATTATTATAAAGATAGTTATGCATTAGTAAGTAATCCAAATACAGGAAATATTATTGCGATTGCAGGAATTAGACATAATAGTGATGATTCATGGAGTGATATAAGTTTAAATAATATAAATAAATCATTTACTGTTGGTTCAGTAGTTAAAGCTGCTACAATAGCGGTAGGTTATGACAATAATTTAATTGAAATGGGAAAATATTTAAATGATGGATGTGTAAAATTGTATTTAGTTCCGCAAAAATGTAGTTTTAAAAAATTAGGAAAAATTAATGATTTAACAGCTCTAGCTATGTCATCAAATTATTATCAATATTTAATAGCTATTGGCATTACGGGAAATACTTATAAACCTAATATTAAGTTAAATGCTAATGAAACTCACTTTAAAATATATAGAGATATGTTAGCAAGTTTTGGTTTAGGAGTCCAAACAGGAATTGATTTACCTAATGAATCAGTTGGAATTATTGGATCAACTATTGCTGATGATTTATTATTAAATTTAGCTATTGGACAGTATGATACATATACACCAGTTGAGGTCTTACAATATATTAATAGTGTTGCAACTGGTAATAGAATATCATTATCATTAATGAAAGAAATAAAAGATAATGATGATATTATTTTAAAAAATGAGGTTAATGTATTGAATAAAGTTGCTTTAGATGATGTATATTTAAATAGAATAAGAGAAGGATTAAAGCTAGTTTTAAGTGAAGGAACAGGAAAAATATATGTTAATAAAGAAATTAATGCTGCTGGTAAAACTGGAACTAGTGAATCATTTTATGATTCTGATAACGATGGAGCAGTAGATGTATCAACTATTTCTTCAACCTTTGCAGGATATTTTCCAGCAGATAACCCAGAATATAGTGTAGTTGTAATAACTCCAAATATATCACATAATAATGGTGCTAATGATACGATGTATTATGGCGCAAGCAAAATAACAAAAGATATAACTAATTATTTAAGTGAAAACTATTAGGGAAATACTATAAAATTTAACTATTTTTATTGAAAATTATAAAAATTTTGATATAATTATAGAGAACTTGTTAGTAAGGAGGGAATTTTATGGCAAAAAAAGAAAATCGTAGTGAAGTAACTATGAGATGCTCTGTTTGTGGTTTTCAATTACGCCCTGTTAGTAAAAATAAAAAAAATACTCCGGACCGTCTTGAAATAAATAGATATTGTCCAAAATGTAGAAAGACTCAAATTGCAAAAGAAAAAAAATAAAGAAAGAGTGAGTGAGTTTAATGGATATAAATATTAATGATATTAAAAATGGTATGACTATTATTATGGATGGAAATCTATATACAATAGTAGAATTCCAACATGTTAAACCAGGTAAAGGTCCAGCTTTTGTTAGAATTAAAAGAAGAAATTTAAGAACTGGTGCAGTAACAGAAGATACATTTAATACGAATATTAAAATAACTAAGGCACATATTGAAAAAGTAAAAGCTCAATATTTATATAAAATGGGTGATGCTTTGGTATTTATGAATTCTACAACATATGAACAAATTGAAATACCAGAAACTATTTTAAAAGATAGTATTGCATTCATAAAAGAAGGCCTTGAAATAGATATAGATTTTTATGAAGGAGAAATAATAGGAATTACTTTACCTGAAAAAATAGAATTTGAAGTTATTGAAACAGAACCAGCAGTTAAGGGTAATACAGCTACTAATGCAAGTAAAGATGCGAAAATAGAAACAGGTTATACTGTAAAAGTTCCTTTATTTATAAATGAAGGAGAAAAAATAATCATATCTACAAAAGATGGAAAATATTCAGGAAGAGCATAACATGTTCTTTTTTTTATTGAGAAAAAGATAATTTTTGAACATGTTTAGAAATATCAACATCTGAAATAAAGTTTTTAATTAAGTCTTTTAGTTGATTGTCTATATCAATATTTGCAATTATATTATTTAGATTATCTAATAAAGAATTGTTATAATAAGCTAATATTTTCATATAAAAAATTAGATATAATATTTCTAATAAAGAAAGTTTATTTTTTTCTAAATAGCTTTTAATTTGTTCAAATTTTATTTGTGCTATTAAAGAAATTTCAAATGCATTTTTAATATTTGTTTTTAAACAGTCTATTGTAGAAATTAATTCCTTAGGAATATTTAAATCATTACTTAATAAATAATGTTCAACATATGGGAACATAAAAGAAAAAGTCCCTTTCATATTTATGAAACTTTTTTTGGAAATAATAGATGGATTTTTTTGTAAAAACATTTCAAATAATATAAGGGTCAAAATTAAATTTTCAAAGTGAAATTGAGAATATATTTCAAATTTGCTAGATGTATTAAACATTTGAGGAGATTTAGCTTTCAAAATTTCTGTAATTATTTCATTTAATTTTAATGATATTCTTGTATATATTTGGTTATTTTCACTTTGTATCAAAGCAAAGTCGTTACTAGAATTATTAAAATATTCTAATTTTTTTAATAATGCTAATATTAAATCTTTATCATTAGCTAATTTTATATAATATAAATCTTCATTTTCTATTGCTTGTTTTAATTCTTCTAATGTAGAGGTTAAAGAAGAATAATTATTTGATGATTCTAAATCTTCTAATTTTTTATAATTATCAAGTGTATTACTTGCTAATGCTACTAATTTTTTTAAAACGTTATTTAAGTAAAAAATTAAATTTTCATTCATAGTAACTCCTTTACAAATTTATAATAAGTTATTTTAGCATATTATAAATTTTATAGCAAAATAAAAAAGCTATTTCTAGCTTTCCTTTGTTTCACTATGTTTAGTTGTTTTTTCTTTATCTTTATCTTTTTCTTTTTTTGTATTATCACTTATTATTTTTGTATTTTTCCAAATCATTACTAATATTAATGAAGCTTCATAAACAATTCTAATAATTACTGGGCCAATAATTAATATTAATAGGAAAGATATAAAGTTAATTGTGATAAAATTAAATGAAAACAATATTATAAATATAGTTCCAATTAAATAAACTATTTTCAAGATTGGTTCAATTAACATTATTCTAAAATCAAGAAGATCTCTTAATTTTTTTAAATTGTCACTTAATTTATTATTTGTTTTAATAAATAAAAAATATACTAAAATTCCTCCGATAATAGATAATATTAATGCTACAATAGTCCAAATAGCCATTCCTTGTAATGAATTTGAAACGCTATATATATCATTATAGCCATAACCATAGTTCATTCTAACAACTCCTTTCTAAAAATATATTATCATTTTAGTTAATTTTTTACAATAAAAAACTACTAAAAATTAGTAGTTGTAATCAACAATTGGTGTCCTCGAAGCGATTCGAACGCTTGACCGTACGCTTAGAAGGCGTATGCTCTATCCAGCTGAGCTACGAGGACATCAACTAAATTATAGTATATTAAATTTATTTTTTCAAGTTAAAAATGAAAAAAACTTATTTTTCTGCAAAACTTAACGTATCATTACTATCAGGATAATTAAATAAAACTTCCTCAATGCCGTAACTATCACGCATGGATAAAGCAATTGAATATTTTACCTCTTCAAGCATTTCTTTATCATTAATATTAGCAATTAAATAATTATCAAATGAAAGAGAAATGCTATTTTCGAGTAGTTCATAATTTGACAAATTAGTTGATGCAGCAAGATAACTAATTAAATTGGTATGATATATAGGAGTAGATTTTAACTCTTTAATTATAATTTCGGCTTTTTCTATATTTTCATTAGAAACTTTTGTGACAGGAACATAATAGTAATAATCATTGTATTTGCTTAGATAATATATAGTAGTTTTACTGGTATCTTTTATAGAATCTAGATTATATATTTTATTAATTCCATAATTTTTATCAAAATAAGTAGGTAATTTTTGATTAGAATTTGGTAATTTAGATAAAATCTCTCCTTCAACAAGAATACAAATTTTTTTAATTTCCGATAACTCAGTTAAAGAATAAATAATAGCTTCAAGCATTTTTTTTTCATTGTCCTTATTAACATTTAATAATTCCTTGCTAAAATTAATAGTTAATATTTCATTTTCTAATTTTAAATCTAAAACTTTGGTATTACTTGGAATAATTGCTTTAAAGCCTTCCCTAACATAACTAGATTTTTTACTATCTATTGTGAGAGATTCAATAATTTCTTTTATTAAATCTGTAGTATTTTCGCTTTCCTTAATTATAGAAGTTCTTGCGATATATTCCATGCTATCTAATAAAAAGATTGGCATTTCATCTTTAGAAATATAAGATAAGGATTCTTTTATTGGGGTAGTAGTAGGGAAAAAATAAATAATTAGCAAAATAAATAATGCTAAAGTAGCAATCATAATTCTTCTTAAAGAAGCTTTTTTAATCATAATATAACCTCAATTAAATTATATTTTTAATATAAAAAAAAAGACCGAAGTCTTTATTAAATTACTATTTCTCCAAGCTTTATTAGTTCAACAACTGCTTGAGCGCGACCTTTTACTCCTAATTTTTGAATAGCATTAGAAATATGATTGCGAACAGTTTTTTCACTAATATCTAATAAATTAGCTATTTCTTCGGTAGTTTTATTCAATACTAATAAATTAAAAACTTCTTGTTCTCTATCAGTTAATATTTTTTTCTTCATAATAATTCCTTTCTCAAATAAAATAACTTCATAATATTTTATGAAGTATTTTTTTTAAAGTGAATTATTTTTATCTATTCAAATTTAACGGTTATATATTTTTGAGTATCGTATAACTCTTGAACAGCTCTAATTATTTTATTGGCAATTTCTTTGCTATGATCCTCACTAGCGATAATTATACTAATTGAATCTCCGTCAATTTTGACAAAATTATCATATTTAAATTGAGAGTTAATTAATTTTTCAATTTTTTCAGATTCACCTTGTTTATTATTTAAAGCTTGTAGTGCATTATAAGCATCGTTTTTTTCTTCAATTGTAGCTGAATCATCTAATAAAATATTTTGGTATTGATTCATTTGTTCTAATACAGCTTCATCATCTTCAACTTGTAATGCTACAATCACATCTGATTCTTTTACTTCCAAGACTTCACTGACGTCATTATTTCCCGCTAGAACTTTAACAGTTTCATCTCCCATACTTACATAATAAATTCCTAATACTAAAATCAAAGAAAATAAAGTTATAAACCACAAATTTTGTTTATTTATCATTTCTATCCTCCGTTTAATCTATTAAAATATATGTTAGTCCTATAAATTTATTAATTAAAAAAATAAATTTGTTTATCTTTAAAAAAAAATAAATATATGATAAACTTAATACAGTAAGGTGAATGAAATGGGAAGAACAACTTTTTTATTATTAGCTGTAGCGTATTATATTTTAACTATAATAATAGTAATAATTGTTTTAAACTTGATAAATAGAAAAGAAAAGAATAAATTAAAAAAAGAAATAGATAAATTAGAAACAGAAAAAAACTTAGTTATTTCAGCTAGTATGCTTTCAGAATTAAATAAAGTTGAAGCATTAGTTAATAATGATGAAATGAAAGAAAAATTTGAAGATTGGAAAAAAAGATTCAATGATATTAAAGATATTGAAATGCCCAAAATAACCGATTCAATAAATGAAATTGAAGAATTATATGAAAATCATAATTTTAAAGAATTAAAAGGAATGTTATTAAAAGTAGATTTTGATTTAAATAATTTAAAAACAAAAGCTAGTTTTTTATTAGATGAAATAAAAGATGTAACATTAAGTGAAGAAAGAAATAGAGAAACAATTATTAAGCTAAAAGCTCAATATAGAGATATTGTATCTACATACAAGGACTATGAAAACGAATATGAACTTATAAAAACTCCCTTAGAATTGCAATTTGAAAATGTAGATAAATTATTTCATGCCTTTGAAGCATCTATGGAACAAAATGCATATACAGAAGTAGGAAAAATTGTTAAAGCCGTAGCTGATATTATTGATAATTTAAAAATAGTTATTGAAGAAACAAGGCCAATAATAAATTTAGGAAAGAATTTAATACCTAAAAAAATAGAAGATATAAAAAACATTGCTGAAAAAATGACTAGAGAAGGTTATAATCTAGAATATTTGAATATAGACTACAACATAGAAGAGGCTAATAAAAAAATCCAAGATATATTTCAAAGATTAAATGTATTAAATATTGAAGATTCTTTATTCGAATTAAAAACAATGCATGATTACTTTGATTCTTTATATAATGATTTTGATAAAGAAAAAATCAGTAAAAAGATTTATGAAGATTATAGTAGAAGTATATTAATCAAAGCAACAAAATTAGAAAAAATAAATAATGAATTATATAAAAAAATCGATGATATTAAATATAGTTATGATTTAAATGATGAAGAAGTATCAGTTATTATAGAAATTAAAGAAGAAATAATGAATATTAGAGCAAGTTATGATAAAATAGTGGACATTGCTAGAAGTCATGTATTGTCATATTCAAAATTAGCAAAAGAAATGGAAAATATTAATAGCAAATTAGTTAAAACAGAAGAAAAACTAAACGGAGCGTTAAAAAACTTAGGAAGTTTAAAAGAAGATGAACTAAGAGCACGTGAACAACTTGAAGAAATTAAAAAGATATTAAATCAAACTAAAGAAAAGATTAGGTCATTTAAACTTCCTACAATACCCAAAAATTATTATGTTGAACTAGCAGAAGCCATGGAAGCAATAAATGAATTAGTAAAAGCATTAGATAAAAGGCCAATATCAATAAAAATACTAAATTTAAGAGTAGATACAGCAAGAGACTTAGTTTTAAAAGTATATAATACAATAAATGAAACAATAAAAACTGCTAAAATGGCTGAAACTGCAATAGTATATGGAAATAGATATAGAGTAACTAATAAAGAAGTAGATTTTGGTTTAATTAAAGCAGAAAATAATTTTTTAAAAGGTAATTTTAAAAATAGTTTAGAAAATGCAATAAATGCAATAAACCTAGTTGAACCAGGAATATATAAAAGATTGTTAGAAGAATATAGATAGGATGTGTTTTATGAAAAAGGTATTAATGATTTTAGTAATAATGTTATCATTTATAACTTTTATGCCCAAAGTTTATGCTTTAGATTGTAACAATGGTAGTTGTTATTGTGATGAAAGTGGAGAAAATTGTGCAATTATGCGAAATCCAAGAGGAGAATATACTGTATTATCATCGGGAAGCAAATGCGGATGTGATGGTGGTAATAGTATGTGCATAAAAACTTCTGAGATATGGCAATTTGTTGGATATGGTTTATTTGCTATTAAAATAATAATTCCTTTAATAATTATGATTTTTGGAATGATTGATTTTGCAAAAGCAGTAATGGGTGGGGATGATAAAACAATAAAAAGTGCTGGGGCGTCCCTTATAAAAAGATTAGTATTATGTGCTTGTATATTTTTAATTCCGTCCGTTATATCATTGATATTTAAATTAGTTGATAATACTTCAACTTTTGTTCAAGGAGCAGCACCGTGTGAAGAATGTTTAACTGATCCAACGGGAGAAACGTGTAAATCTTATGTTAATCAAGCAGAACAAGCAAGAAAAAATGGAGCTAATTAATTATGATATATTTAGATTATAGTGCAACAACACCAGTATCTTATGAAGTTTTAGATACCATTTCAAAAGTAACAAAGGAATTTATTGGAAATGCAAATTCACTACATGCATTAGGACTTAAATCAGCAAATTTACTTGAAAGTGCCACCAAACAAATTGCAGATATTTATGGCATAAGTCCCAATGAAATTATTTATACAAGTGGAGCAACTGAAGCAAATAATATGGCTTTAATTGGAGTAGCCATGGCTAATCACAAAAAGGGAAAACATATAATTGTTTCTAAATTAGAGCATCCATCTATATATGCAATATGTAATTATTTAAAAAGTATAGGATTTGAGATTAGTTATGTTAACAATGATAAAGAAGGATTAATAGATTTTGACGATTTAAAAAACAAAATTAGAGAAGATACAATTTTAGTAAGTATTTGCGCAGTTAATTCAGAAACCGGAGTAAGACAACCTCTAAAGATGATTAGGCAAATCATAAAAAAAGAAAATCTAGCTACAATTTTTCATTCAGATATAACACAAGCAGTTGGAAAAGTATCAATTAATTTCCATGATATAGATTTAGCTAGTATGTCTGCTCATAAAATTTTTGGACCAAAAGGAATAGGCTTTTTATATAAAAGTAATATGATAAAAATTTCCCCATTAATATATGGCAGCGGAAAATTTAATGAATTAAAACCTGGAACACCGCCGCTTCCTTTAATTGCGGCTTTATCAAAAGCGATAAGACTTGCTAATAATGATTTAGAAAAAAGAGAAAGATTTGTTAATCTGTTAAATATGAAAATTGTTAATTTTTTAGAAAAATATCCGGAAATTAAAATTAACAAAACCAAATATTCAATACCACAAATATTAAATATTAGTATTATGAACATAATGCCAGAAACATTTTTACATATGCTTGATAAACATGAAGTATATGTAAGCACTAATACCGCTTGCTCAAGCGGAGAAATATCTAATAGTATTATGGCTATTTATGATGATAGTAAAAGAGCAAAACATACACTAAGAATTAGTTTATCGTATGTAACTACTACAGATGAAATTAATAAATTTTTAGAAATATTTAAAGAAGAATACGAAAAAGCAATTACAGTCAAATAGGGGGAATAATGAAAAAAATAATAATTATAAAATATGGAGAACTATCTACTAAAAAAGACAATATTAATTTTTTTATAAGTAAATTAAAAAATAATATATCTATAATATTAAAAAATATAGACAATGAAATAAAATATGATTTTGGTAGAATGTTTATTAAAGTAAATGAAAAAGATATAGATAGCGTGGTAAATAAATTAAAAAAAGTATTCGGAATATTAGAAATTATAATTGGATATATAGGCAATGAATTAGAAATAGAAAAAATAAAAAATAATACTCTTAGTTTAATAAATGATAAAAAATTTAATACATTTAAAGTTATAACTAAAAGAAGTGACAAAAATTATCCAATCAATAGTATGGAGATTAACAATGTGATTGGGGGATTTCTACTTAAAAACATATCGAATATAAAAGTTGATGTTCACAATCCTGAATTATCAATAAATATAGAGATAAGAAAAAACGAAGTTTTATATTATTTTAATGGAATAAAAGGACTTGGAGGATATCCTGTTGGAACATTAGGTAAAGGACTTTTAATGTTAAGTGGTGGAATTGATTCGCCAGTATCAGGTTACATGGCAATAAAAAGAGGAGTAAAAATTGAAGCAATTTATTTTGAAAGTCCACCTCATACGAGCGAAATGGCAAAAGAAAAAGTTATTAAATTAGCAAGAGTATTGTCATCTTATAATGCAGAAATTAAACTTCATATTATTAATTTTACAGAAATTCAAGAAACAATACTTAAAAATATACCACATGATTATTTGATTACGATAATGCGTAGAATGATGTATCGAATAAGTGCAATTATTGCTCATAATAATAAATGTAATATATTAATTAATGGAGAATCAATCGGTCAAGTAGCAAGTCAAACTTTAACTAGCATGAGAGCAATAAATGAAGTAATAAAAATGCCAGTTATAAGACCTTTAGCATGTTTTGATAAATTAGAAATAATAAATAAAGCAAAAGAAATAAATACTTATGATATTAGCACATTACCATATGAAGATTGTTGCACAATATTTGTTCCAACACATCCAGTTATAAATCCAAGTGTTAGTAAGTGTGAAGAATATGAAAAGTTAATACCATACAAAGACTTGATACATACCGCAATTAAAAATCATGAAGTTTTAATTATAAAAGAAGAAATTGAAAATAAATATCAAGACTTGTTATAGATAAAATTAAAATAGCCATAATAGTAGTAGGTGATTATATGTATAAATCTACAAACTATTATTATAAAGGTTATGATATTACAAGTAAAAATAGATTAGAAAAACTTATGTATGAATATTCAAATCCGTATGGTTATAATATTGAAAGTAACCAAAAAAGAAATATAGATTATGACTATTTAGTAACACATACTAACCAAGATTTTGTAAAAAATAAGGAATATATGGGAAAAAGATAGCTATTTTATCTTTTTTTTTGTATAATAATAATTGAGGTGGAAAAAATGAAAATATTATCAGTTAATGCTGGAAGTTCATCATTAAAATTTACATTATTTGAAATGCCAGCACAAACAGTTATAGCTAGTGGCTTATTTGAAAAGATAGGATTAAGTGATAGTTTTTATTCAATTAAAATAAATGGTGAAAAAATCACAAAAGAAAAAGCATTAGATAATCATTCTATTGCAGTAGAAACATTAATGCAAGAATTGATTTCTATGAATATTATTAAATCCTTAGATGAAATTGAGGGAGTAGGACATAGAATAGTTCATGGTGGACCAAACTTTACCAAAACAACATTATTAAATGAAGAAATAGTAAAAGAATTAGCTAAAAATGATGATTTAGCTCCACTACATAATAAAGCTCATATTATGGGTATTAATGCATTTATGAAAGCTTTACCAAATGCAACACAAGTAGCAGTATTCGATACTGCATTTCATTCAACAATGGATAAAAAAGAATATTTATATCCAGTCCCATATGAATGGTATGAAAAATATCAAGTTAGAAAATATGGATTTCACGGAACTAGTCACAGATATATAAATAAAACAATTAGTGAATATTTAAAGCGTGATGATTTAAAAGTAATTTCATGTCATATTGGAAATGGTGGTAGCGTAACAGCAATAGCATCAGGAAAAGTTGTAGATACTTCAATGGGATTCACCCCTCTTGCTGGTATAATGATGGGATCACGCTGTGGTGATATAGATGCAAGTATTTTAAATTATGTTAGTAAAAAAACAGGAAAGTCATTAGAAGAATTAACAAATGATTTAAATAAAAAAAGCGGTTTACTTGGAATTAGTGGCATAAGTAGTGATTCAAGAGATGTAGAAGCTGCTGCAGAAGAAGGGAATGAAAGAGCAATTTTAGCTCAAGAAATGTATGCTCAAAAGGTAGCAAATTATATAGCAATGTATAATAATTTATTAAATGGTGCAGATGTCATAGTATTTACTGCAGGTGTCGGGGAAAATGGCATAGACATGCGTAGAATGATTATAGATAAAGTAGCATCTCTTGGAGTTAAAATTGATAATGAAAAGAATAATTTCCGTGGAGAATTTAGATTAATAAGCACAGATGATTCAAAAATTCCGGTTTATGTCATACCAACAAACGAAGAACTAATGATAGCATTAGACACAATGGAATTTATTAAAGAATAAGAGATAGAAAGTGGTGAGTATAATTAAAAAAGAATTATACAAAAAAATATATAAAATAATAAAAGATTATGATGAAATAGTTTTAGTAAGACATATTGGGCCGGATCCTGATGCTATAGCTAGTCAAATAGCTTTAAGAGATTCAATAAGACTTACGTTTCCTAATAAAAAAGTGTATGCTGTCGGAGCAGGAGTTCACAAATTTAAATATTTAGGTAATTTAGATAAAGTTGAATACGATGAATTAACAAACCCATTATTGATTGTATTAGATGTTCCAAACTTTTTTAGATTAGATGGAATAGAAGGTTTAGAATATCAAGCTATTTTAAAAATAGATCATCATCCAGCCGAAGACATAATCGGAGATGTAGATTGGACAGATGAAACGATGTCTAGCACATGTGAAATGATAACCAATTTAATATTAAATACCAAATTAATATTAGATCAAAAAATAGCAGAAAATTTATATATTGGTATGGTGTTTGATAGTGACAGATTTTTATTACAAAATACAAGTGTGGAAACGTTTAAAACTGTATATGACTTATTAAATATAAGCAAAATAAATTTTATACCATTATATGATAATTTATACGAAAGAGGAATTATTGAAGAAAAATTTAGAGCATATTTAATAAATAATATAAAAATCAGTGAAAACAGTTTTGGTTTCATATATGTTTCGGAAGATGTTCTAAAGAAATATAATGTAGAATCAACTATTGTATCGAATCAAGTAAATGATTTCTATTTTATTAAAGAATTAATTTGTTGGATGTTTGTTGTATATGATGAAAGAAATAAGATATATAAAGCAAACATTAGAAGTAGAGGACCAATAATAAATGAAATAGCAAGTAAATATAATGGTGGTGGACATAAATTTGCATCTGGATGTCGAAGCAAAGATTATAAAGATATGGAAAAATTAGCCAAAGATTTAGATGAAGCATGTAAGATGTATATAACGAAAGAAAATAATTAGAATGAAAATAGAAAGAATTATTAAAAAGAAGTCCAATGTTTATGAATTAATACTTAGTGATAAAACTTCACTAAGTTTTTATGATGAAACAATATTTCATTACAATTTATTGTTAACTAAAGAAATAAATAAAACAGATTTAAAAGGTATTAATTATTTTAATTTGCAAGTTGAAGCATATTATAAAGCATTAAATTACATTAAAAAAAAGCTAAGAACTAAATTAGAAATATATAATAAATTAAAAGACTTTAATTATGATGAAAATATTATAAAAAATGTTTTAGAAAAGCTAGAAAAACAAAAATATCTTAATGATGAATTGTATATAAAAAGTTATATAAATGACCAAGTAAATCTTACTTTAAAAGGTCCAATAAAAATAAAAAGAGAATTAAACAATTTAGGATTTAACAATATTGATTCATATTTTGAAAGTATTGATAAAAAAGTATGGGAAAATAAAGTCCAAAAAATAATAGATAAAAATATAAAAAGCAATAAGAAATATTCAAAAAATAATTTAGTTATAAGAATTAAAAATAATTTAGTTCAAAATGGATATAATATCGATGATTTTTCATATTTATTTGATAATATAAAAATAAAAGATAATGAAGAAATTATAAAAAAATTAATAGAAAGAGCAAAAACAAAGTATAGTAAAAAGCTAACTGGTAAAGAATTAGAATATAAAATAAAACAATATATGTATAGTAAAGGATTTAATATATCAATAGATAAATACTTATAGACGAAACAAAAATAGCTATGATATAATAAATAAGGAAGTGATACTTTGAAAAAAATTATAAATATGTGTTTAATAATTATGATAATACCAATTTTAATGGGGGCAAAATGGAGTGAAAAATATCCAATAGTTGGCAAAGACTTTACTTGTGAATACACTACTAATAGCGCTGATTTTTTGAAATCTTTTAAGATAGAAGTAACTAGCAATGGAATTTACGCTGTTTATCCTGATGATGATACCAAATATAGAATAGAAACAGATGATGGAGATGATACTCCACATTATTATAACAGTAGAACTATTTATTTTACATCGTTTAACACTGAATCCTTTTTAAAAGAATATAAAGAAAACGATGGTTGTATGAGAAATATTTATTTGAAACTGCCAGGGAATGGAGATTATATATCTACCAACTGCCTAGAAGAAGAAAGTTGCACAGTTTATACAGCAAAAAAAGATGCTTCTAGTAGTAATAATGGAGATAATACTGGCAAATTAGATGGTTATGAAGACTCAGATTATGATTGTTATCAACCTAATGCAACTAGTTGTAAAACTTACCATGTAGATGTATCGGACATTAGAACAGTGTATGTAGAATTGGGCTTTTATAAACCCAGTAACAGCGATACTTATGAAAGATATTTTGTAGTGTCTTATCTTCATGATTTAGATGATGGAAAGCAAGCTAAGTTAAATGAAACAATGGCAGCAACATATCAAAATTATGTTTATGAAATAATAAATCCTGATTTAATTTTTTCTTATAGTAACGGAAAATATAATTATATAGCAGAATCCGATTTTGATATTACCTATGACCCTACCAGCACTCATTATTACATTATTAATAAAAAATTAGATGATTCAATTTATAGCAATTATATTTCAGTAGGTCAAAACATTGGAACTTATGATCCAAGCGTATATGGTAAAGATAATAATATAGAAGAAGATTTAGAAATTAAACCAATAACATTTTGTGAAGAAAATAGAGTTTTAAAAGTATTTCAAATATTGGGATATGTGATTTTTGGAGCTAAAGTAGTAGTGCCTTTAATTCTTCTAATATTAGGAACAATAGATTTTGCAAAAGCAGTAATATCTAGTAGTGAAAAAGCACCTCAAGAAGCATTGAAATCATTTGGTTTAAGAATTGTAGCGGCAATTATAGTATTTCTAATTCCAACATTTTTAGAGTTTTTAATATCTTTAGTAAATGAAGCATCAGAAACCTTTAAAGAAAAAAATGAAAATTGCACTAATTGCCTGTTTAATCCATTTAATCCTGACGAATGTAAAGCATCAAACGTAGATTATGATAATGCAGATTAAATATAAAAATCCATAAATATTATGCATAGTTTTATATATTTATTATAAATATTTTAAAAAAAAGTATTGGTTGATTATATTACCAATACTTTTTTTAAGATTGATTTAAATTATATTATATTTTAATTACTTGAACTTGATTCTTGAAGTGATGCCAACATATTTTGAATATAAGTAGAATATTGTTTATTAATTTCACTATCTTCTATTTCCATACCATATTCTTTACGATAATGTTGTAATGCTTTAATTCCGGCATCTTTATTATTATTAACATATTCAGTTCCAAGAATAGTTTTTATTTCATCAGTAAGATTCTTTAAAGTATCTTTTTCGTATGATTTAATTTTTAAAATTACATGGTATCCTAATTCAGTAGTAATTACATCAGTAGAGTAAGCTCCATCTTTTAATTTAACAGCAGCATCAATGAGTTCATCATAAGATTCATCTAAATCCCCATAATTAATTTTGCCTAAATTTCCACCATCATCTTTAGTTGCATCATCTTCTGAATATTCTTTAGCTAATTTACTAAAAGTTTTTTCAATATCTTCATTGTTTTTCTTAGCTTCATCTAATTTTGTAATTATTTCTTTAATAGTTTCCTTAGCTTTTTCTTCGGCTTTTTCTGTTTCTTCATCAGTAGAATCATCATCAACATCTGGCGTAATCAAAATATGAGCAATTTCCATATCTCCGATAGCTTTATTGTTGTAATATTCTTCAATTTCTTCATCAGTAATTTGTGACTTTGCGTATTCTTCAATTGCATGACTTTGAAGCATAGACAAATACCAATAACTACGATAAGCATCAATTGTTTGATATCCGGTTTGTTGTTGAAGAACTTGTAAAAATTCATCTTCTCCGCCATAATTTTCAATGAATGCATCTACATACGCATCAGCTTGCTCTTTAGCAGTATCAATATAATCCTTAAATTCTGTTTCCAAAACATAAGTATCAATCATAGTAATTAATGCTTGTAATCCAAAATCATTTTTTATAGTTTCATAAAAATCATCAACGCTAATTTTTTCGCCATTTTCAAAAGTAACGATTGCTTCTTGACCATTTTCTAATTTTGGAACTTTACCGCATCCACTAACTAATGTTAAAAAAACACATAATCCAATAATTTTTTTCTTCATTTTCTATATCTCCTTCTCGAATATTATAACAAGTTTTATTTTTAAATACAACAAAATCACTATATTTTCAAGGAAAAAAAGCACTCACACATATCAAAAGTTACCATACAATACTAATGAAAAGACAAAAAAGGAGGAATGATTTATGAATCATTGTGGAAATGGCCTAGGTGCTGCTATAATCTTAGTATTATTTATTTTATTAATAATTATAGTAGGGGCTTTTATTTAATTTAAATATAAGGAGGTTAAAATGAGTTGTTGTAAAAAAGAATGCGACCCATGTGGCGGCAGCGGATTTACTGCAAGCTATGCTTTTATAGTATTAATATTATTTATTTTGCTTGCCATAATTTGGGGCGGTGCTTTTTATTAAAGAGGATAATACCTCTTTTTTTTATGTATTAATTATAATATAATTATTGTAATGGAGGTAAATAATGTTAAAAGTAAAAAATATTACAAAGAAATATGGGGAACTATTAGCAGTTGACAATTTATCATTTGAAGTGAATGATGGTGAAATATTTGGCTTACTTGGTGAAAATGGAGCTGGAAAAACCACTACATTTAGAGTGATAATGGGATTATTAGAACCAAATAATGGAGAAGTTTTATTAAATGGCAAAAATATTGACCCATCTTTGACACTTTAACGCAAAAAAATCATTTAAACCTAGGTAAAATCTAGTTTTTTTATTTTTCATGCTTGC
>CALVXN010000009.1 GCA_944371315.1 uncultured Bacilli bacterium
ACATATTATTCCATGTAATACTAGAGTAATTAATCACCATGTTTATAGACATACTTATAGACCAGAATATACTTGTTGTGAAGAAAATGTATATGAAAATGTTTATGATAGAGGTTGTTGTTAAATGGTAATTTGTGAAGGCATTTAGTGCCTTTTTTTGTTTTATAAAAATTATTTGCATTTTTAATCAAAGTGTGATAGTATATGTCGCTAGATGGGGGATATTATGAATAGAATAGAAGATTTAAACGTGTTATTTGATGTGTTAAAGGATATGATTGTTAATGGTGTTTTAGAAGATGGCGTTTATAGGGCACCTAATATTATGGATTACTATAATATAACTGATATAAATATTAAGTTAATTTTTTCTGTTTTTCGTGAGGCTGGTTTAAAATTTAGTAATTTGCATGAAAGAACAAGATTAAGAACATTTGTAGAAAAATTTTCAGGAGTTGAATTTTCTATTGATGTATTTACACAAAAAGTTATGGATGAAGATTTATGTATTCAAGGTATAGTAATTTCAGAAGAAATGAAAAGGCAAGCTATTGAACATTTTTTAATTAATAATATACCTTTAACATACATTAACTATAATGTTTATATTAGGGGTATTGTTAATTCAATAAAACAAGAAGAACAAAGAAGTTGTTAAAAAATACAACTTTTTTTAATGCATTTAAATATTTCATATTTTAATCATAGAAAACTATTAACTTTTATTATATAATTATTATGATGAGGTGAAATAAATAATGGATGTTAATAAAAGTTTTGATGTTTATTTAAAAGAACTAAGTAAAAATCAATTAATTGATTTAATATGTGATTATAATAAGTTAGCTTGTATTTTTGATGATGAAACTATTTCATATAATAATAAAGAGAAAAAAGATAAATTGATAAATAAAATATTGGATATTAAAAATAAATATATTAAATATATAATAGAATCATTAGATTTAGAAGATTACAATATTTTAAAAAGATTAATATTAAAAAAGGTAAAAAATGATTTTTTTAACATAAATAGGTCATTTATAAATTATTTAGTAGATAAAAAGATTTTGTTTCAAAAAGATAATTTGGAAATACCCAGTGATATTTATATGTTGCTTAAATCGTTGTTAAAAAATAAAAATGTTTATTCTTATATTAAAATATGGAATAGAATTTATAAACTAGTTGATGGCATTATAATTGCTTATGGTTTAGTTGATAGAAATTATTTTGATATAATTATTAGTGGAATAGTTGATAAAGAAAAAATTGTTCCAAAAATAGATTTTTATTATAAAAAAGAATATATAATTGATGATAAAAAAATTATGAGTTCTAAACTAAGTAGTAAAAAAAGAATAGATAGTTACTATAAAAATAATAAATATAAAATGTATTCAAATAAAGAATATGTAGCAATGGGGAATAATTCATATCATTATTCAATTAAAAGTTATAAAAAATTAATTAAGATGTTAAAAAGTAATTATGTATTTAAAAATGATGATATTAAATTTGTAAATAATAATATTGTAATTCCATATTTATATAATTCTTTAAATGAGGAAGATATTGCTAAAAAAAATTTGGAAGAAACCATTACAACTTTATTTGAATTTAAAGGAGAAAAATTAAAACACAAAATGCTTGAAGAAATAATGAAAATTAGATGTGAATTTCCTTTATGGGAGTATAGAGGGTTTACAAAAATTGAGGTGAATAATGAATAATAGGGGTTATACAGGAGTTGAACTTTTAGTAGTTATTGGATTATTTTCTATTGGCTATTTTTTAGTTGCTAATAAATTATCTTATAATTTTGATGTAAATTATGAAGAAGACTTATATGAATTAAAAATAAATTCTATTGAAACTCAAGCAGCTCTTTATGGAGAAACTAATCAAGCTTTGTTTTCTGAAGGTAATGAAGTTTATATGACTGTTGAAGATTTGGCTTATGCAAATGCTATTATATCTAATAGTGAAGGTGTAGTAAAAGATCCAAGAGATGAAAATAAAACTTTAAATGATTTAAAAGTTAAAATTATAAGTGATAATGATAAAGTAACTGCTAAAGTATTGGTGTAATAATGGCTGTAACTAAAACTGATTTTATAAATTTTACTAGATGTCCTAGATATGTAGCTTTAGAAGAAGTTAGAAAAGAAAAATTAGATGCTGATATTAGCTATAAAGATTATAAAAAACAAGAAGAAAATGATATATTAAAAGAATTACTTTCTGGTATGTATGAAGATGATGAATATGAAATTGATACTACTATAAAAGTAAATAAGCAAATGCAAGCTATGATGCCATATTATAAAATGGTAGAAATGGAAGCAGGGAGACTTGCAAATAAATATTTTAAAGGAAAATCTACTTATGCATCTGCTACATTTAATCAAGAAAGTTTTGAATTTAATAAAAATGGAATTAAATATATTTGTTATGTTGATATATATAATGAAAATAATGATGGTATTAATATTATTGAAGTTAAAGCAACTACTAATAGTAAATATGTTAAGTTGGAAAGTAATCATAAAAAGCAAGAAAAATTTTCTATATTTTATTTTGATAAAAAGAGCAATTGCTATTATTTAAAGGATGAAATTGAAGGTTATCCTCTTGAAGAAGAAATGCCTATTGAAAATTATGCTAAGCAAAGAGAAAAACTATTTGATCGTTATAGTGATGTGGGTGGCTATGTTTTTGATTTGGCTATTCAAAGATATTTTTTAGAAGGTGAATATAAGGCTTCACATAATGAAGATAAATTAAAAGATATTCATTATTATTTAGCTGTTTTAAATCATAATTATATTTTTGATGGAACCTACAAAGATGGAAAGCCAGTGTATGATGTTGATGAGGATGGTAATGAATTAATTGTATATATTGATTTAACAAAAGTTACTAAGGAATATCAAAAAATAATTGAATCAATGGAAGAAAAATTAGAAAATTATATTTTTTCTTTAAATGTTAATAAATGTCCAATGGGTAAGTGGTGCGAAAGGAAAAAAGTTAAGGAATGTCCATATTTAAGTGCTGTTTGTGGTAAAATGATTCCAGCAAAGAATTCAAGTTTAAATTATTTAAATAATGGTAGTGGATTTAAAACTTTAGATGGAACTAAATTAAAAGGTTTAGAACTTATTAATGAAGGATATATAAATATGCTTGATATTCCTGAGGAATGGATTATTCATAAAAAGCATCAAATACAAAGAGATGCTGTAAGATTTAATACTATTTATGTAGATAAAGAAAAAATAAAAGCTGGATTAAATTGTTTAGAATATCCAATTTATCATTTGGATTTTGAAACTATGCCTTGTCCTGTTCCACGGTTTAAGGGAGAAAAACCATATATTCAATCACCTTTTGAATTCAGTTTGCATATTGAACATGAACCAGGAGTTTGTGATAAAGAAAAAGATAATTATATATTTTTAGCTAAAACTTTTGATAACGATGAAAGAGAAGATTTAGTTAAAGCTCTTGTAAAATATATTGATCCAACTAAGGGAACATTGTTTGCTCAAAACGTAGCCTTTGAAAAAGGAAGAATTAAGGAATTAGCTGGTATTTTTCCGGAATATAAAGAACCTTTAATGCAAATGTATAATCGCGGGTTTGATTTAATGTGGCTTGTAAATACAAAAAGTGATTTATATGAAGAATTAGGTTTTGATAAAGAAAGAGCATCTTTACCTAATTATTATAATAAAGATTTAAGTGGCTCATTTTCTATTAAAAAAACGCTTCCAGTTTTTAGTGATTTATCATATAAGGATTTAACTGTAAAAAATGGGACTGAAGCTATAGTTGCCTAT
Source organism: uncultured Bacilli bacterium (assembly GCA_944371315.1). GTDB lineage: Bacteria > Bacillota_I > Bacilli_A > RF39 > UBA660 > Onthocola_B. Next base: position 3,846 of record CALVXN010000009.1, read on the forward strand.
GCTAATTATAATAATATGACAAAAGAAGAATTTGATTTATATTATGAAGCTTTGAGAATTTATTGTCAGCAAGATACTTGGGCAATGGTAGTTATATTAGATGCTTTGAGAAAACTGTGTCAATAAAATGACAATTAAAAGTAAAACTATTGCATTGAACTATTTAAAATAAGTATTATAATAATGTAAAGGAGTGATATTATGTTATATCCATCTATTGATAAATTATTAAATATTGTTGATTCAAAATATATATTAGTTCATGTTGCATCTATAAGAAGTAAACAAATGCTTGAAAATAATCATTTTCAAATGAAAGAAAATGAATATAAAAATAAAAAGGAATTAGGTAGAGCACTTGAAGAAGTAGAAGCAGGTTTAATAAAAATTATTGAAGAACATTAAAAAATTATTGAAGAACATTAAAAAATTACTTGATTATCTTATTATTATATGATAAAATAATCGTGTTCTTGGGGAATTAGCTCAGCTGGCTAGAGCACCACGCTTGCACCGTGGGGGTCAAGGGTTCGAATCCCTTATTCTCCACCAAGTTTAATAATTAACTCGAATATATTTCGAGTTTTATTTTTATATATTAATATTTTGGGGAGTTTTATTTTATGGTTGATATAGAAAAAAGTTTTAATGAAGCAGTAGATTTTTTATATGGTGATAATTCTATTAACCCAAATTGTTCAAATGTTTGGTATGGAACAACAGAAAGTATAAGAAGCTATTTTGATTTATTAAACTGGGAAAATATTAATAAAGTATTAACTGTTTGTTCTAGTGGTGATCATGTATTAAATTCAATATGCTGTGGTGCTATGTATATTGATGCATTCGATATAAATCCTTTAACATTTCCTTATTTGCAATTAAAAATTGGTCTTATTTTAGCATTACCTTATACAGAGTATTTTAAATTTTTTGAAAAGTTGTCTTTAGCTTGTTCTAGTGCTGAATTTGAATATGAATTGTTTTTAAAATTTAAAGATTATATTCCACATCCTTATGATATATTTTGGGAAAAATTATTTTTAGAAAATATTAGAAAAAATTCACATAATAGTGTTAAGCCAGGGTTATTAGGTAAAATGTGTAAAAATTATATTCCTTTTTCAACAATGAAATTAAGAAATAGATATTTAAGTAGTGAAGAAGAATATGAAATATTAAGACAAAATTTAAGAAGTTGCATAATTACTTTTCAAGAAGCCGATATATTTAATTTGGATAAAAAATTTGATGATTATTATGATAAAATATTTTTGTCTAATATTTCTGACTATTTAGATGTAAATTACGAAAGTTTTAATGATTTTATTAAAAATATATTAGTTAATTTGTTAAGTGAAAATGGAGAAATAATAGCAGCTTATGTTTATAGTTATATTGCAAATTATGAAAAATTAGGAATTCATTTTAAAAATTCTTGGGGCTCTAGTGCATCCTTTTTTTCTCAAGATTATATTTTAGAACAAATACCAAATATAAGTGATTTTGGTTTTATAGATCCTGGTTATAAAGATTCGGTGCTCATTTATAGAAGGAAAAAAATATAAAGTTCTATTTAAAATCTTTTATAGAATATGTTTTTACTTTTTGATATAATTTATTTGTTGGTGATTTAATGAATCAAGAAAAAATAGGTAAATTTATATATGATTTAAGAAAAAAATATAATTTAACTCAAGCTGAGTTAGCTAATAGATTATGTGTTACAGCACAAGCAGTATCAAAATGGGAAAATGGTAGAGGAGTTCCTGATATAGAATTATTAAAAAAACTAAGTGAGGAATTTAATGTAAGTATAAAAGAATTAATTGAAGGAGAAAAAGAAATTAAAAAGCGCAATAAAATATTTATTTTTATTCCTTTGTTAGTAATTGTTATTTTCATAGTAATTTTTGTATTAATATTAAAAAATAATAATGATTCTTTTATATTTTCTTCTTTGGTTTGTGAAAATGATTCATTTAGTATTAATGGTGTTATTGCTTATAATGATAAAAAAAAGTCGGTTTATATTTCTAATATCAATTATTGTAATGAAGATGTGGTTGAACCAAAAGCGGTAGCAGTAGAATGTATTTTATATGAAATTATTGATGGTAAAGAAATAGAAATTGCTAAATATGGATCTTTAGATGATGTTAATGATAATGAATATATTTCTAGGAAATTAAGAGATGTTGAATTTAATATTGATGATTATAATTGTGGATGTAATTCAAATGCTTGTAATAATTTATATATTAAAATAAAAGCATTATCTATTGATAGTAATGTTATTACTTATGATATTCCTATAAGTGTTGATAAAACATGTAGTAACTAAACGGAAAGTTTAGTTCTTTTTTATTTTCTTTTTAATAATTGTATGATAGTATTTTTTCAAGAGGTGAAAGAATGAAAAATAAAAATATTATTATTGCGATGGGGGTTATAATTGTTGCATTAATTGGGGTGGTTATTTATTTGTTAGTTAAAGAAAATAACAATGCAAATAATGTTACAAATGATAAACCAGAAATAACTGATGCATCTAAATTTGCTGATGAATATACTGAAATTAGTGAAGATAATGTATTTGTTTATGCAAGTGTTGATGAAATAATTGATACTTTAGAAAATGGTAATGGAGTTGTTTATTTAGGATTTCCTGAATGTCAATGGTGTCAAAGATATGTAGTTTATTTAAATGACGTTGCTAAAAAAAATAATGTAGATAAAATTTTATATTATAATATTAGAGAAGATAGAAACAATAACTCTGATAATTATTTAAAAATTGTTGATTTATTAAAAGATTATTTACAAGACGATGAAGATGGTAATCCTAGAATTTATGTTCCTGCAATTATTTTTATGAATAATGGTAAGATAGTTGGATTTGATGATGAAACTTCATTAGATACAAAAGGTTGTAGTAGTCCTGATGAATATTGGGTTGAAGATGAAATTAAAGATTTAAAAGAAAGATTAAATGAATATATTCAAAAAGCTAATGTTTGTATAGATTGTAATAGTTAATAAATTATATACTCCTTTTAATTAAGGAGTTTTTTAATTTGTGAAATTATGAAACATAGACTTTTAATGAATGTTTTGATAAAATAATAAAGGAGTTAAAGGAATTATGAGTAAAATGAAAAAAGATAATAAATTAAAAGAAAAAAAAAAAAATTAGATAAAAAATTTGTAATTAATAAAAAATTGTTTTTTTATTAATCATATTGTTATTAATTTTGTTAATAGTAGTTTTATATTTTGTAAGTAATCATGATAAAGATAAGCAAATAAGTGAATCTACAAATGATAATACGTCCGTTTTTGATGAAAAAACAAATGAAGAACAAAAAAGTATTTTATTAAATATATTAAATCAAGAGATATCAAAGTATGAAAAAATTTGTACGGATGATGATAATAAAGACTGTATAAATGAAGCAAAGAAAAATGAAATTATATCTAATTTTGAAGCATTTAAAAAAAAGTTAAATAATTTAGAGAATAATAGTGAAAATGAATTAGAACAATTAAAACAAGATATAAATGATTATTTAATTACTATTGAACCAAATGTAGAAATAGATGATTTAATAAATGAAGAAATTAAAGATAAAGAAACTAATGAAGATAATCAAGATGTAAATAATAATGAAGAAACTAATAATAATTATATTGGAAATGGAAGTATTGAAAGTATTTTAAACAGTGCTAAATTAAGTCCAATTAAAACCGGTTATTCTTCATTGGATAATAAAGTCAGTTCAGTTATAAATTCAGTTACTAATTCTTCGATGTCAACTTATGAAAAGGTTAAAGCAGTTTATGATTGGGTAATTAATAATATGAGCTATCAAATTGGTTTTATTGTTGGTGAAGAAATAGATGCTTTAATAAATAATTATAGTTTTTATGAAATGGATGCTACTCAAATATTTTTAGCAATGAATGGTTTCGCAACTAAAAAAGGATCTTGTGATAATTATTCAGCAATGTTTATGATTCTTACAAGAAGAATTGGATTAGATAGTTATGTAGTTGGTGCAAGAAATAATGATGGTTCAGGACATACTACTGTAAATATTAAAATTAATGGTAAATACTATAATTTTGATACGCAAATGGATGATAAATCAGCTAAAAATGGTAAAATAATGTATTATGGATTTGGTAAAAGTGATAGTGAAGTTAAAACTTATACATATATAGATAGAAATGGTTATATTTCATCTTTTCATAAATTTAATAAACAACCTGATGAAAATTATTTAAAAGCTAGTATTACTATTAATGGTAAAACTTATTCTACTAAAACTCTTACGAGTAAAAATAATTTGACTATTCCTGATACAATAGAAGTAGATTATATTCTTAATCCGAAGATTACGATAAAACTTGAAGCTGATAGGCATGTAACTTATATGTGGACTTCAGGTGGACATACTAATCTTGATTGGGAGCATAGTTCTATTGATGGAAAATCAACCACTGATAGATATGGAGAAATAACAATTAATCAAACTTATTCAGCTAAGTATGATTATACTATACATGTTGTAGATGAAAATGGAAGAGAAATTAATTTTATTATTCATTTTAATTTTAGGGATACATCAAAAAAAATAAGTATAAACGCAAACTCTGGTGATTTTTCTTATAATGATTATATTTTAGTTGGTGTTTCTTCTTATGATAGTGTTGGTAATGTAAATTATACTGCTAAGGTTATTGAAACAAATGATCCAAGAGGTGTTAGTTCAGTTTCAATAGAGCCTTCAAATGTTTATACATTTAAGTTTTCTAATTTAGATAGAAGCAACTATTATTATAAAATAGAGATAACTGGTGTTGATGAAGCTGGTAATATTGCAACAGATATAATAACGTCTGATAGTCTTTAATTAATTGTCTTGCATTGATTATTTAATTTGTGTTATAATTTTTTTGTCAGTAATGAAGGAATTTACAACTCTGGAGCTGAATCGTTATCTTGCGTTAAAAGAATAAAGTTAAATAAAAGGATGGTACCGTGTTTTTTTAACACTCCTTGTTGCCATTCTTTTTTATTTTAGAAAGGATTATTATGACCGTATTTGAAGATTTAAAATGGAGAGGACTTGTTAATGATGTTACAAGTCAAGAAGTTGAAGATGCAATAAATAAAGGAGGATTAAAATTTTATATTGGTGTTGATCCAACTGGAGATAGCATGCATATTGGACATTATTGCACAGTAATAGCTATAGCTAAACGTTTAATGGATGCTGGACATACTCCAATACTTATTGCTGGAGGTGGAACTGGTTTAATAGGAGATCCTAAACCTAATGTTGAAAGACCAATGATTAGTAAAGAAAAAGTTAAAAATAATATAGATTGTATTAAAAAACAAATAAGTAAGTTATTAGGTAAAGAAATTACAATAGTAAATAATGCTGATTGGTTATGTGATATGAATGCTATAGATTTTTTAAGAGATTATGGTAAACATTTTAATATTAATTATATGCTTGCTAAGGATACTGTAAAAAGAAGATTAGATATAGGTATTACTTATACTGAGTTTTCATATATGATTTTGCAATCTATTGATTTTTTGAAAATGTATGAAAAATACGGAGTAACTTTGCAAGTTGGTGGTCAAGATCAATGGGGTAATATTACTGCTGGATTGGAACTTATTAGAAAAATACATGGTGTTGATGTTAAATGTTATGGATTTACTGTTCCTTTAATAACTAGAGCTGATGGAACAAAATTTGGAAAAAGTGAATCTGGGGAAGCATTGTGGCTTGATATTAATAAAACTTCTAGTTATGCTTTTTATCAATATTTAATTAATACTGAAGATTCAAAAGTAATAGATTATTTAAAAAAACTTACATTTTTAAGTAAAGAAGATATAGATAAATTAGAAGTTAGTTTAAATGAACATCCAGAAGAAAGAGAAGCTCAAAAAGCATTAGCTCGTGAAATAATAACTTTTTTACATGGTGAGGAAGAATATAATAAAGCATTGAATATTAGTGAGTCTTTATTTTCAGATAAAATTTGGAATTTATCAAGTGAAGAAATTATTTCTTCAATTAAAGATGTTCCAAGATTTGAAGTAGAAAATAATACAAATTTAATTGATTTGCTTGTTAATGAAAAAATTGTTAGTAGTAAAAGAGAAGCTAGGGAAATGATTACTGGTAATGCTATAAGTATTAATGGTAAAAAAGAAATAAATTTAGAAAAAGTAATAACAAAAAGTGATGCTATTGAAGGTAAGGTATTATTAATTAAAAAGGGAAAGAAAAATTATTTTTTAGGACTTATGCAATAAAGCATAAGTTTTTTTCTAGCGATTTTCTAGTGCATAGTATCATATCATAAATTGTAACATATGAAAGATGGTGACAAAAAGCGATTAATAATTATATAAATATAGATGAAGAAATTTTAATATTAAACGAAAGTAAAAAAGAGGTTAATGAAGAAATTAGAAATATAGACAAAATAGATCATTTAAATATGTTTATGATGGTGAAGGTAATATATTAAGAAAAAATACATATGAATTTAAAACAAGTAATTTATTAAATACAATAAATTATGAATATAATAGTAATTGGCAAGATCAATTAACTAAATATGATAATACTTCGATTACTTATGATGGTATTGGCAATCCACTTACAATTGGAACTGTTAACCTTACTTGGATAAACGGAAGAGTACTACAAAAATATGAAGATAATACAAATAATTTAGTAATAAATTATGAATATAATAAAGATAATGTAAGAACAAGTAAAACAATAAATAATGTAAAAACTAACTATTATTTAGAAAATAAGAATATTATATTTGAACAAACGGGTACAAACATGATATACTATTTACGAGATAGTAATAGTAAATTGATAGGACTTAAGTACAATAATAATTTATATTATTATCAAAAAAATATCCAGGATGATATTATAGGATTACTTGATAGTAATTATAATTTAGTTGCACAGTATTTATATGATTCATGGGGAAATATTATAAGTATCAAAGATAATTTAGGTAATGAAATAACAGATACAAGTAATATTGCCCATATTAATCCATATAGATATAGATCATATTATTATGATAAAGAAACTAAACTTTATTATCTAAATTCTAGATATTACAATCCAGCATGGGGAAGATTTATTAATGCTGATGGTATCATTAACGCAGATGAAGTAATAAATGGCTTTAATTTATATGCTTATACCACTAATAATCCAATTAAATATATCGATGATACCGGTAAAGGTGGATTATTAGCAGGAATACTTTATTTAGGTGCACAATTTATTACTGCAGCAGTTGCAACTATAGCTGCTTATGCATTATTACAAGATGCAACAGAAGCGGTAGTATCTGTTTCAACAAGGCCTAATGGAAGTAAGAAAAAGAAGAAAGATGATGAAGAAGAAAAGAAAGAAGAAACATACTATGTATATGGATTGTTTGACAAAACCGATAATGTAATTTATGTTGGGAGAACTAATGATATTAAGAGAAGGAAGAATGAACATAAAAGAAATCCTTATAGAAAAAATTATGAAATGCATAAATTGGTAGAAAAAGATTTGACCTACGAAGAAAGTAGACTATGGGAACAATATTATATTAACGACTATAGAACGCTTAATTCCGGTAATGAAGGTTGCAATAAAAGAAATGGAATAGGAAAGAATCATTATTTATACGATAAATATATGCAAATATTCGAAGGAGAAACTTACGTTGGAGGGTGTACATATTGGGATTATTAGAAAAACAAAAATATGAAAATTGGCAAATAGGAGATACCTTTGCATTAAAATTAGAAGAAGCTAATAGATATTTAATACTGATACTGTATGAATGTCCTTATGAAACTAGTTGTGACATCAGATGTAAATTTAGAGCAAAAATAACTAAGGATGAATATTTACCAAAAATTAAAGAAGAAATAGATGCTTTGGAATTTGTAAAAGTTCAATATAGGCATTTTTACACTAGATATCTACCATTAAATACTTATGAAAATTATGAAGAAGGAGTAATAAGACAAAAAGATAGAAAATTTTATCCTGATGAATTTAATTACCTATATTATTATTTATTTGAAGCTATATTATTGAAAAGAAGCAATATATATAAAGAGTTAATTTATTTAGGAAAGTTTGATATAAAATTACCAATGGACGATTACATAAGTGCAGATGGAGATGAAAAATTATTCTTTTTAAAAGAATTAAAAGACGAATTATATAAATGTTATAACAAATATAATTTAAGAAAAGGTAGTATTTATGAAAAAGAGTCAATGGTTAAAATTAAGAAAAACGCTTTAATAAGAGTTAATGCAGAAATAGTTAAACCAACTGAAAAGGACCTTTGGAAAATGTATGGGCCTATTATAAAAAAAGAAAAGAAGAAAAAAAAAGATACATTAACAAAAGTAAATTTTGATGATTAATCAGTTATTGATATATGATTATTTTAATAAGAATTGGTCGGTCCAATTCTTATTCTATTAAAGAGGAAGAGAAATAACTTTAACGATGTCAGTCTAATAAAACATTTTAATTTATTTTATATGTAATTTCATTGTTTCAACAACTAACTGAACATTATACAGAAAACATGCAGTTAAAATTTTATTTTACAATAAGAATATCATATTTGAACAAACAGGTACAAATATGATATACTATTTATGAGATAGTAATAGTAAATTGATTGACTTAAGTACAATAATAATTTATATTATTATCTAAAAAATATCCAGGATGATATTATAGGATTACTTGATAGTAATTATAATTTAGTTGCACAGTATTTATATGATTCATGGGGAAATATTATAAGTATCAAAGATAATTTAGGTAATGAAATAACAGATACAAGTAATATTGCCCATATTAATCCATATAGATATAGATCATATTATTATGATAAAGAAACTAAACTTTATTATCTAAATTCTAGATATTACAATCCAGCATGGGGAAGATTTATTAATGCTGATGGTATCATTAACGCAGATGAAGTAATAAATGGCTTTAATTTATATGCTTATACCACTAATAATCCAATTAAATATATCGATGATACCGGTAAAGGTGGATTATTAGCAGGAATACTTTATTTAGGTGCACAATTTATTACTGCAGCAGTTGCAACTATAGCTGCTTATGCATTATTACAAGATGCAACAGAAGCGGTAGTATCTGTTTCAACAAGGCCTAATGGAAGTAAGAAAAAGAAGAAAGATGAAGAAGAGCAGGATCCCAAAATATATTATGTTTATACTCTATATGACCCATTTTTAGGTAGAATTACTTATGTTGGTAGAACTAAAGATTTAAAGAATAGATTAGAACAACATAGAATGAATCCTGCAAAACAACATTTAGTATTAGGAGAATATTATAAAAAATTGACTTATGCTCAAGCTAGAGGGAAAGAACAAGAACTAATAGTAAAATATTCGACAATAAATAAGGGATACTATAATTTTAATCAAATAAATGGAATTAATCCTATGAATCCAAATTATGATAAATATATGAATGCTATATTAAATATTGATGAAAGTGAAACTTATGTTGGAGGGAATATTGAATGGGATCAGAACAAATAAATAAAAGTAAAGTAAAAAATTGGCAAGTTGGAGATGCTTTTGCAATAAAAATAAATCATACTAATCAAATCTATGATGGAAGGTATTTAATAATAATTAAAGGAAATTATGATTGGAATTATGATTTTCCTAGATTCCAAACATGTTTATTAAAGATTACAAAAGATAAAATAATACCTAAAAATATAGATGAAATTAATAATTTAGAATTTATTAAAACAGGATTTGTTCACTATATTGAAAGATATAGTTCGCGTTCTATTGGTATGGAAACTTATGCGATGGTAGTAGAAAGATGTAAAGATTTAAAATTTTATCCAGATGAATATAATTATTTATATATGTATGACTTAACTTTAATGGCTGACTGTCGGAAAAATTATGATAATTTTATATATTTAGGTAATTTTGATATTAAGTATCCTGAAGATGAGTTCCCACCGGTTTGTATAACATATAGAAAATCAATAGTTAAAATTGAAGATATAATTAATGATGCAATTAATAGATATGAAAATTATAATTTAAGAAAAAGTAAAATTTATAATGAAGAAAGAGAAATAGTAGAGGAAAGAGCCAAAATGTTTTTAAAAATCCATCAAGAAGTGTTAGATGACACTTATGAAAAAGAATACTATTAAATTTTTAAGAGATAAATAAATTTTAAAATAACAAATAAGAATTGGTCGGTCCAATTCTTATTCTATTAAAGGGGGGATAGAAATGACTTTAACAATATCAGTAATAGTTATGTTAGTAACATATATATGTGGAGCAATAACTAAAATATTTATAGAAGAAATACCAAATAGATACATACCAATACAAAATGTTATAATTGGTATAATAAGTGGAGTAATATGTTTTTTTATAGAAATAGATGACAATATAATAGAATCCATATTAATATGTTTAATGTCAGCATTAAGTGCTGGTGGAATATCTGATTTAGTAGATACAAATAAAAAAGCAAACATAGATGATATATCTTGAATTTAAATATAAAAATTGATATATTGTAATTGCAATAATTTATATTTTGGAGATTGTACACAATGGAATTATTAGAAAAACAAAAATATGAAAATTGGCAAGTTGGAGATGTATTTGCATTAAAATTAGAAGAAGTTAATAAATACTTAATATTGATATTGTATGAAGCCCCTTATGAAACTAGCTGTGACATAAGATGTAAATTTAGGACTAAAATAACTAGTAATGAACAGTTACCGAAAGATAAAGATGAAATAGATGCTCTAGAATTTATAAAAGTAGATTTCATTCATTTTTATGAAAGGTATTTTCCTCTTAAAGGTAGCGAAACATATGCTGAATGTGTAGAAAGACAATTATCAAAAAAATTTTATCCAGATGAATATGATTATTTATATTATTACTTATTTGAATTAGCATTGTTAAAAAGAAGTAGAATATATAAAGAATTAATTTATTTAGGAAATTTTGATATAATTCCTTCAATAGATGATTATACTAATGGACATGAAAAATTGTTCTTTTTGAAAGAATTAAAAGATGAATTGTATAAATGTTATATCAATTATAATTTGCGGAAAAGTAGTGTTTATGATATGGTTAATCATGCTGAAATTGAAAAAAATAGTTTTATGGCTCTTAATTTAATGTTAAATTTGCCACCAATGGAAGAATTACATAAAATATATGGCCCTATTATAAAAAAAGAAAAAAAGAAGAAAAGAGATACATTAACAAAAGTAGATTTTGATGATTAATCAGTTATTGATATATGATTATTAGAATAGAAGAAAATTCTATTTATAGTTTTAGGTTGGTAGAATAAAACGATAAATTGTGAGATATGATACTATTTTTAACCTTTAAATGCAAAATGTAATTTAATTATTATGGAAATAGGAGTTTTAAGTTCTATAGTTCTAAATAATCCATTACAAATTAATGTTAAAGAACAATATTCTTTATATGATGAAGAAAGTTTAGAATTAATACAAAATTGTTATCCATATTTTTATAATGAATCCAGAATTATTTCTACAATTGTATTTTCCATACTTTTTTAAAGTATTATTAATAGCATTTATTTTTTAGTATTGTTCAAAAAACAAAACAATAATGTAGTTAAACGTGAGTAATAATTCTGATTTAGGCGATTAAACTAAACAAAAAAAACTTCTTTCATACATTATTTATGAAAGGAGTTTTCTTTATGTATCCAAGAATTAATCGTAATATGGGGCCAAGACCTAATAATCAAGATAGATTTGTATTTCCATTTTTAACAGGAGCTTTAGTTGGAGGTGCAGCAGTAGGTCTTACAAGACCTAGACCAATTTATAACGTAGCACCTGGACCATATCCATATCCACCAGCACCACCAATGCCACCAAGACCACCAATGCCTTATTACAGTAGTAGTTATAGTTATTATCAACCTTTTCCTTATTAATAATTTTTTTTAAGTAAACTTAATATAATAGCAATAAATAAAAAGTATATAATAATTGTTGAACCCCCATATGATAAAAATGGAAGAGGTATTCCAATAATAGGAAGTAATCCTAAATTCATACCAATATTAATTATTTGTTGAAAAACAAAAATACTAATAAAACTAATTAAAACTAGTTTTATTTTTTTGCTTTTTAGTTTGAAAAAACTATTTAATAAAAACAAATCTATCATTAGGTAACATAATATAATTAATATTCCAGTAATTATTCCAAAGTTGCTAATAGAAAAAGCAAATATAAAATCTGTTGGAGCTTCTGGTATATATATTGAAATATTGTTTAAACCTGTTCCAAATATACTTGATGATCCAATTGCAATTAAAGCATTTTCAAGTTGATAACTCGATTCTGTTTTAAAAGTTATTATTCTTTCTACACGATAAAAAAAGCTTGTTCCCAGTATATTTATTAAAATATCCTGATTATAAATATATAAAAATATGAATAAACCTACAAATAAAATAATTATAATTCCTAAAATGATAAACCATATTTTTTTTATGGGAGCAAAAAATAAAATGGTTATGGCACTTAAAAAATAAAATATAATAGCACCAGTATCTGGTTCTAAAAAAACTAATATAGAAGGAATTAAAGTTAAAATTGCTACTTTTAATATTAATTTGAGGTTTGGTTTACTATTACTTGCTATATCACTTAAATATAGTATTAATGTTAATTTTGTAAGCTCACTAGGTTGAAAAGAAAATAATCCTAAATTAAACCATGCTTTTGCTCCATTAATTTCTTTGCCAAAAATTAAAACTAAAATTAAAAGAATAATAGATAAAAAATAATAATATTTTGAATATTTTAATATAGTTTTAATATTTATTTTACTAATTATTAATATTAAAATTATTCCTAGTATGAAGTAAATAGATTGTTTAATTAAATGATTATTATATAAAGAACTTAATAATTTAGCATTTTGCATATTTAATAGACTTATAATCATTATAATAAACAGGGGTATAAATAAAGTTACTTTGCTTTTAATAATCTTTTTCATAATAATAGTATGTGTTTATTTTTTTTATTTATCATAAAATATATTGAGGTGTATAATGGAAAAACCTAGAGTATATGCAAATCCAATTAATAAAAAAATTGAAAATGTTCAGGATTTATTTAGAAGTGATAATACTGTTAGTAATAAAAAAAATCCAGTAGATATTAATAAAAAAATAAATGAGATATTTGCATCACGTAATCATGTTTATAAAAGTAAAGTAAGGATTAGTTTAAAAGATAAAACATTTGATGCAGAAATAGTTGGTAAAACTAATTTAAATTTGTTAACCATTGATGGTAAATTAATTAGTATTCCCGATATAGTGGATATTGAAAAAATATAAAAAAGTATATCTTAGATTATTTCTTCGATATACTTTTTTAATTGTTTTGCATTTTTGTCAAAGATTATTTTTAATTGGTTATCAATTTCAACAATTCCTTTAGCTCCTAACTTTTGTATGGCATCTTTGTTTGCTAATGTTACGTCTTTTAAAATTACTTTAAGTCTAGACATATTACATTCAGCATTAATTATATTATCTTTGCCACCAAGATATGTTATTAATTTGTTAGCTTCTAGTTTAAAATCTCTTTTAGATAATTTAACAATTACTAAAGATATAATAATTAAAACTATTGCTATAATTGTATATTGTATAATCGTTTGCATATAATCACCAAATTAATTATACTATGATTTTAAAAAAAATAATAGTTGAAATACATATTTAGATAATTTATAATAAAAATAATTTTAAAAAAGGAGAATATATATGAGTTTTAAAGATTTATTTAATAAAAAACAAAATGTGCCAAGAGTGGAATTTGAGGATTATATATCACAATTAATAATAGGACAATGGTTAAGAATATTACCAAATACTAAAGAATATAGAAGTTCCGTTGGTTCTTTAATTACCCATTTAGGTGTAGATGAGCTAATTCATTTAAGAGATGTTGATGATAATGATTTAGAAAAAATTAAATATACTTTTGGAAAATTATTAGCCGATACAGGTATAGCTAGCGATGAATTGTGCTTTGTATCTGCGTTTGATAAAGAAAATTTAACTTTTAAATTAAATGTTGGAAATAAAGAAAGTTATGATGTGAAGTTACGTTGGGGAGATTTTTTTGATTTTTTTCCTGAATTTGAAATAAAAGGAAAAGATGCTTGTAAAACCTATATTTTAAGCGATAATGATAAAGATTTAAAATTGAGATTAGATAGATATAGTTTAACTGTTAATAATAATACTAGGGTTGGTAGATGTTTAAGTCCATCTGCTACTTATTTTGATTGGCAAAGTGAAGAAAAATTTTTGTCAATAAATGTTAGAAATTCAAATCCTGATATTAAAATGAATTTTTATTTAGAAAATGAAGATGAATTAATTCAATATTTGTCAAGTTTGAGTTTACCTATTGATATAGTTGAAGTATTTAAAAAAGTGCGTGAATTATCTTTAGGAAATGATTTATCAAAGTATCCAAATATATTAATTAGAATGTTTAAATCTGTAGAAAATAAAGAAGTTGAAACTGATGTAATTGAAATATGTAATGGTAAAGTTAAACAAATTAAAAAAACTCAAGATAATAAAACAATTTCATTTGATGAAAATGGTAATTGGACATTCGATGATGCTTCAATTTCTGTTATGAAAGATAAAGAAAAAATTAAATTTAGTATTACAACCTCATTTTCAGATGGCTTACTAAATATCTCTCCAATTGATACATATACTAATGCTGGGGAAGAAGTAGAAAAAGCTGCTCAATTAGTTAGAAATTTATTTAAATAGTTTTTGTTATTTATATAGTTGACACTATTTTTTAGATTATTCATAAATTATTAATGAAAGTATATGAAAGGGTGAAAGTTATGAATAATCAAAATAATAACAAAGATGGAAATTGCATTAATGAAATATTATGTGTTATTTTAGTATTACAAGAAAATGCATGTCCTGATAATTGTTTGCAAACTTGTGATAGACCTGTTCTTGGTGGAGGAACTAATTGCATAGTATGTAATACTAGACCAGTAATGTTATATACTTGTTGCGGTAATGGTATTCCTTGGAGCATGCCAATAACTAAAGATTCTACATCTAGTTGTGCTGGACAAGGAACTACTTCAACTTGTTCAAATGTATTTAGAGTAGAAAAAATTGAAGGTAATTGTTGCACATTCAGAGTATTAGCAGATAATACTGATTCTACTAGTTTGTATCCTTATGTTGCAACTAATGTATTCTTTACAATGGATTGTAGTTGTTTATGTAGTATAAGATGCTTATCAGATACTTATGTAGATTGTCTTTGTTAATCATATAAAAGCCACTAATAAAGTGGTTTTTATTTTGATTTCTTTTTGATATAATTTAGAGGGATGCGTTATGGAAAAATATATTTATTATGGAATGTTACTTGATATCTATAAAAAATTATTAAATGACAATAGAGAAGATATATTTAAACTTTATTATGAAGAAAATTTAACTTTACAAGAAATAGCTGATAACTTGAATGTTTCTAAAAGTTATATTGGAAAAGTTATAAAAGAAACTGAAAAAAAACTTGATGATTTAGAAAGTGATTTACATTTATATGAAAATAAGAAAATGTTGGAAAATGCATTAAATATTGATGATATATCTGAAATAAAAAAAATAATAAGAACTGTTTTGGATAATGAAAGATAGAATGTAATAATATTTTTTATAAGTCATAATAATTAAGTAGGTGAAGTTTAGTGAAAAAGTTGTTACTTATTATTATGGCTTTTTGTTTTACAATTGTAAATGTTTATGCAGCTGAAGATTATGCTATGGGTGCAAAAAGTGCTATTTTAATTGACAGTGCTAGTGGTAAAGTTTTATTTGAAAAAAATGCCGATGAAAAATTGGCTCCAGCATCTATGACGAAATTGGGTAGTATGTTAATGATTATGGAAGCAATAGATAATGGCAATTTAAAATTAGATGATAAAGTTACAATAAGTGAAGAAGCTGCCAATATGGGAGGATCACAAGTTTTTTTAGAAGCTGGTGAAGTTTATACAGTTCATGATTTATTAAAAGGAGTAGCTATTGCAAGTGGTAATGATGCAGTAGTTGCATTAGCTGAAAAAGTCGCTGGTTCTCAAGGCGAATTTGTGGAAATGATGAATAAAAGATTTAAAGAAATTGGAGCTAAAAATACGAATTTTGTAAATGCACACGGGCTTGATGCTGAAGGACATTATTCTACAGCTAGAGATATGTCAATAATAGCTCAAGAATTACTTAAACATGAAAAAATATTAGAATATACAAGTATTTATGAAGAATATTTAGAAAAAAATGATGGGACAAAAACTTGGTTAGTTAATACAAATAAATTAGTAAGATTTTATAATGGTGTTGATGGTTTGAAAACTGGATATACTACCACAGCTGGATATTGTTTAACTGCTACAGCCAAAAAAGATAATTTTAGATTGATATCTGTTGTTATGGGAGAGGAAACAAGTGAAAATAGAAGTAGTGATACTGTTAAATTATTAAATTATGGATTTAATACATATAAAATAAATACCATTAAAACTCAAGATGAAATTTTGGGAAAAGTCCGTGTTGAGGGCGGAAAAAATGACTATGCTAATATTGTGTTATTAGAAGATGCAACTGAACTTTTAAAAAATACAGATGAGGTAAATGAGTATAAATTTAATTTAAAAGTAAACAAAATAAAAGCTCCAGTAAAACATGGAGATATTGTTGGAAGTGCTGAGGTAATAGACCAAGATGGAAATATAATTGATGAAGTAGATGTAACTGTTAAAGAAGATGTAAAAAAAGCAAATTTACTTGATTATTTATTAAGAAATCTTAAAATAATTGGAGCAGGTAAATCAATACTTAAACAAAATAAATAATATTTAATATTAATTAATGAAATTTGTAAATTTTTTGCTTAAAGCAAAATTTTTTTAATTTATATAGTTTTTGGATTTTAAATCTTGTATAATAAATTTGTAATTGCAAATTATTTGTAAAAGTGGAGGTGAAAATATGTTAATTACAACGACTTCTTCTTTGGAAGGAAAAGTAATTAAAGAATATCGTGGTGTTGTATTTGGTGAAGTGATAAGTGGAATACATTTTATTAATGATTTTACTGCAAGTATTACTAATTTTGTAGGTGGTAGATCAGAAGAATATGAACAAGAATTGGTAAATGCTAGAGCTGATGCTATTAATGAAATGATAGAAAAAGCTGAAAAGATTGGTGCTAATGCATTAATTGGTGTTAAAATTGATGTAGAAACTGTTGGTAATAGTGAAAAATCATTAATGTCAATGTTATTAGTTCATGTTAGTGGAACAGCAGTAGTAATAGAATAAAAGTGAGGAGTTTAGAATGAAAAAAAATGGTCAATATGTTGGTGTAGATGAAAAATATATACCTGAGGACGAAAAATATGTAGATAATGAAACAAATAAAGAAATAAAAGATGCTGTAAATGATGGTTTAAATTCAGTGAAAAATTATTTAACAGATGAAGAAAATCAAAAAAAAATTAAAAAAACAGGTGTAAGGGTCTTTAAAATTGCTAAAGGTGGATTAATTCTTAATTTGATTTTATATGTATTGGGCATAGCTTTTACTATTGGAATTTTAGTATTTATAATTATAAATATAGCTAAAATGAATGATAAAACTGATGATACTACTAATCAGTCAAATTCTTTAATTGATAAAGTTACAGATGAAATGGAAAATCAAATTAATTCAGATGAAATAACTGATGAATTTATTAAAGCAGAAATAAATGCATTTAATACTTCTTTTGAATTATATAGTGGTTCTCAAACAGGCTTATTTATTGAAACTTTATTAAATAAAATTGTAATTAACAATAAAAAAGAAGAACATATTATAACTGTTATTTATAATGATATTACAACTGCAATACCTGATGATATAACTACTTTAAAAGAAAATTTTGAAGATTTTGAAGAATATGAAGTGTCTTTAGATTATGATACTAATGGTTTTGTTAATAAAGTTACAATTAAATAATTAAGGTGTTTTTGAGTAAAAGAAATTTATGAAAAAAATTATAATAGCTGTAATTGCGATATTATTGTTTATATTGATTTTTGTTTTGACATTTAAATTAATTAATATTAATAAAGAAATTAATTTATTAAAAGAAGGTAATCAAAATTATTCAACTGGCGCACAATTATATGATTTAAGTAATACACCTGAAGGAAGAATAATTGATAAAAAAATATGGATTCCTAATGATGTTATATATGTTAAAACATGTTGTATGTATGGGACTACTTTTGCTTCATTAAAAAATATAGATGTATTAAAAGCAGAAGTAGAAAAATTACTTGAAGAACATTATGAATTAGTTGGTGGAAAATATTATGATGCTGTAAATGACTTTACTATAACAGATTATGGTATTATAGAAGATAAAATTATGAATTATATATGGTTTACCTATTAAGGATATAAAAAAAATAAATAATAATAAGGAACTAATTAGTATTTTTAGTTCTTTTTCTTTTTTTAAATGTTATAATATAGTCTAAGAGGTGAGTTCATGGATACTGTTACACTGCTTCCTGCTGATAGGTATGTAATAGTTAATAAAACAATATTAAGTAATTTCGATAAAAAAATCTTAATTACATTTTATGAACCAATTATAGGCCACTTAGCAGTAAGTTTATATTTAACTTTATGGAACGATTTAGAAGAAGGAAAACAAATATCTAGAGAACTTAATCATCATCATTTGATGAGTATTTTAAAATGCCCTTTAAGTGTCATTAAAGAGGCAAGGGAAGCTTTAGAAGCTGTTGGATTATTAAAAACATATTTAAAATATGGAGATTATAATAATTATTTATATGAAATTTATTCTCCATTATTACCGAGTGAATTTTTTAATCATCCAATATTAAATGTAGTTTTATATAATAATATTGGAGCAATTGAATATGAATATTTAAAAAAACTTTATCAAAAAATTAAAATTGATACGAAAGATTATATTGAAATTACTAAAAAAATGGATGAAGTTTATACAGCAATTAGTGATATTCCTACAACTGATAGTGTTGAAAGAAGTATTACTGATATTAATTGTAATGATCAAGTTGATTTTGATTTAATTATATCTTCAATTCCTAAAGGTATAATAAATGAAAAAGCATTTAATAAAAAAACTAAGGAATTAATTAATCAATTAGCTTTTGTTTATAAAATTGATTCTCTTAAGATGATGGAGTTAATAAGAAGTGTTTTGAATGAATTTGGAATGATTGATAAAAATGGGTTAAGATTAGCAGCCAGAAAAGTTTATCAATTTAATAATGGTGCTTTACCAACCCTTATTTATAGAAGTCAACCTGAATATTTAAAAACTCCAGCTGGTGATAATTCTATGAGAGGAAAAATAATTCAAATGTTTGAAAATATAAATCCTGTAGATTTTTTAAGGAATAAATATCAAGGTGTAAAGCCTACTAATAGGGATATAAAAATTATAGAAATGTTAATTATTGATTTGGAAATGCCTCCAGCAGTTGTAAATGTATTATTAGATTATGTTTTACGTAAGAATAATAATAGATTATCAACTAGTTATATAGAAACAATCGCGGGCCAATGGAAAAGAGCAGGATTGAAAAATGCTAGTGAAGCTATGGAATTTGCAGAAAAGGAAAATAAAAAATTAAGTAAGAAGATTGTTTCTAAAAATAAAGAAAATATTGAGCCAGTTTGGTTTAATAAGGTAAGTGAGAAAAAAGAATTAACAAAAGAGGAACAAGAAGAATTAGAAAGTTTATTTAAGGAGTTTAAATAATGGAAAAAGTAACTATGACTTTAAATGAAAAAATAGATGAAGAATTAGAAAAGGAATTAAAAGAATCTTTGAAAAATAAAGAGTTTTGTAATTTAGTTAAAAGATTAAAGCTTGACAAATCCATTGTTAAAAAAAATAATAGTAAATTGATGGATACTTGTGATGAATTAAATAATTGTAGTAATTGTAAAGGGCTTTTTATGTGTAAAAATAAAGTGAATGGTTATGTTTTATATCCTAGTTTTGAAAATGACAGCATTAAATTTATATATATGCCATGTAAGTATCAGAAAGCTTTATTAGAAAAAGAAAAAGAAATGAATGCAAAAATTAATGAATTAGATAATGCAAGAATGAAAGATATTGATATAACTGATAAAAATAGAGTAAATGTTATAAAATGGATTAAAGATTTTTATGATAAATATGAACCATTTTGTAATTTAAAAGGATTGTTTTTACATGGATCTTTTGGCAGTGGAAAAAGTTTTTTAATTGCTGCTTTATTTAATGAGCTATTTTTGCAAAAAAATGTTAAAACTGAAATTGTATATTTTCCTGAACTTTTAAGAAATATGAAAGATGATTTCAGTTTAGTTGAAGATAAACTTAATTATTTACAAAACATTGATTTATTATTAATTGATGATATTGGTGCAGAAAGTGTTACAAATTGGGGAAGGGATGAAATTTTAGGAACTATTTTACAGTATAGAATGAATCATAAATTACCTACCTTTTTTACATCTAATTTGACTATTGATGAGCTAGAAAATCATCTATCTTTAACTAAGGGAAGTGAAGATAAAGTAAAAGCTAGGAGAATAATTGAAAGAATTAAACAACTTACTGATGATTTAGAACTTATTAGTGTAAATAGAAGAAATTAATGTCGATTTATATTATGTAAAAATTAATTAAAGTTCTTTATTAATAAAATAAATTGTGTTATATTAAATTATAGGGTGATACTAGTATGAAGCAAGAACCATTGTTAAAAGATGAAGAAGAAAAAATTGTTTTTAGGAATTCTAATAATAAAAAAAACAAAAAGATAAATAAAGATGTTATAATTCTTTTTATTTTAACTTTTATTGTTGTTTATATTTTTAGTGATACAATGTATAGATTTTATTTAGGGTTTAAATATTATGATTATAATACTAATAATGAAACTGGTGGTATTATTAGTGATAATAATGTTAAGGAAGAAGAAATACCTTTAAATTCTGTTATTTTAAATAATGCATATAATAAAATAAACTTGGATAATTGTTCTAATAATATTTCATTGTTAAAAAGATTTTATGATAATTCTTTAACTCTTGGAGAATTGACTAATAATGAAAAAGCAGTTCTTATTTTTGATAGCTATTCAAATGAAGGTTGTTTCAATAATTTTATTTTAAGTGTAGATGAATTTAATAAAACAGCTAAAAGTATTTTTAATATAGATAATTTTGCTGATAATTTTTTAAATTCAGATATAATAGCTTATGATA
Organism: uncultured Bacilli bacterium; assembly: GCA_944371315.1. GTDB lineage: Bacteria > Bacillota_I > Bacilli_A > RF39 > UBA660 > Onthocola_B. Next base: position 25,419 of record CALVXN010000009.1, read on the forward strand.
ATTTTTTAGTTAATTATGATTCTAATATTAATTCTTTCGTTATAAATCAAGAAATTTGTAATACATGTAATAATGATTTTATTAAGAAAAGTATTGTTAATGCTACAATTAAAGATGATGAATTATATATTTATGAAAAGTTTGGTTATTTTCAATTTGTAGAAAACAATACTTATAATGTTTATAGTAATTTGATGGATAGTGAACTTTTATCTACTTATGTTGATACTGTTGGTGATAAAAATTTTACTGATTTAGATTTATTAAAAACATATAAATGGACATATAAAAAAGGCAATGATAACAATTATTATTTTGTATCTATTACCCAAATTTAATTTTTATTATTTGTTTGAAAAATAACTTGATGTTATTTTCTAAATAGATTGTTTTATATGCACAATCTATTTTTTTAATTTTTGTTAATGTTTTTAATAAATATCCATTTTTGTAGTATTGAATTAATATTTTATTTTGAGTGTAATAAGCTTCAATAATTTCACTTTCTAACTCTTTTTGATCTTCTTCTGAGATTATAGGTTTATTTATTTTTTCTCTTTCTAAAAGCAAAGAATTAACTACTAATTTTCCATTTATAAGAGAGTTAAATGGTTGCCATTTTATTATTCCACGGTCGTTTTTATTCATGATGGCCTCCGATTTTATTGTTTCTTTCTATGGCTGTTGAATCTTCTAAAAGGTTAGATGCTTTTATTAAGCTGTTTTTGCCAAATTTATTTTTTATTTCATCAATTGCTTCGTTTATTTTGGTTTCATTTTTAATATCATCAACTTTTTCAAATAAATTTAATTGAACTCCTTTTTTAGGTATTAAGCCACCACAGGATATACTTACTTTTCTTATAGGTAAATATTCATAGTATCTATCAAATAATATATTACAATAATTTGTTATTTCTTTATTTGAATCTGTTGGAGCATCTAGTTTTATACTATGATAAAAACCACTATTTATTTCTTTGGAGTAACTTATTCCAAAACCTATAACTGTTGTTTGTTTGTTATTACTTCTAAGTCTTGCTGTTAATAGTTCTACCATTTCATTTATTATTATTTTTATATTTGTTTCGTTGTAGTCTTTAAATAATACTTGTGAATGACTATATGATTTATCTTTAGCTTGCACTTTAAAATCAGATATTTTACTTGTATCTATACCATTAGCATGATTCCATAATTCTAATCCCATAACTCCAAATTTGTCTTTTAGTTTGTGGGGATTATATTTTGCTAAATCTTCAACTTTATATATATTTAAAATATTTAAATTTTTTTCCATTCTACTTCCGATTCCCCACATTTTGGATAATGGGGTAATAGGCCATAATTTTGTTGGTATGTCCTCATATGTCCATTTGGCAATACCATTTTTATATTTTTTGGCTTCAACATCCATTGCGACTTTAGCTAGTAACATATTTGGACCAATTCCACATGTTGCAGTTAATCCAGTTTTTTCATAAATTGTTTTTAAAATTTGCTCTGCTAATTCATAATCAGTTTTTTTATATAACTTTAAATAATCAGTAACGTCTAAAAAACACTCATCTATTGAATAAATATGTAAATCTTCTTTTGCTACAAAGTCCAAATATATGTTTATTACTTCTTTGCTTTTTTCTATGTATAATTTCATTCTAGGGGGAACTATTGTATATTTTATATTATTTGGTATATCATATAATCTTGTTCTTGATGCTATTCCTTGTTTTTTTAAATATGGGGTTATTGCAAGAGTAATTGCTCCATTTCCTTGTTTATCATTTGCTACTACTAATGGAACTTTAAATGGATCTAATCCTCTTTCAATACATTCGCATGATGCAAAAAAACTTTTTAAATCTATACACATTATATTTCTTTTAATATATAAATTTTCCATAATTTTCCTCCGAACGTTTGTTCAAATTAATTATAGTTGATTTTATATTGTTATTCAATTCCTATTTTTGGTATATTTAATTTTTAATTTTAATTAAATAATGATTTTTATAAATTATAAGCAAAATTTTTTTAAATGTTCATAAAATATATAAAAGATAAAATGGGGGATTTATGTATTGCGATGATAAAAAAAGGCGAAATATGATGTGTTGTTCTCCGTGTATACGTGTTTGCCATATAACTGATTCAATTGGTGTAACTGGCCTAACAGGACCTTTTGGAAGTCTTGGCGTAAATCCATATGATTTATATGTTCAATCATCTGCTCAGCCTGGTGGTGATGGAAGTCATCTTGCTCCATTTCAAACTATTGAACAAGCGTTAACTGTAGTAAAACCTTATGGAACTATAAATGTTTTAAGTGGAACTTATCCTATAACTCAACAAATTAATTTAAATATACCAGGTTTAACAATCAAAGGTATGGCTGGTTCAAATATTTTATTAGAATCTTCAATTGTTCCTTTTTTATGTAATAGTGATGATGTTACTATTGATGGCCTTACTATGACTAGCGATATTCCTTATCCTGTTGAATTTATTCAAATTGCTGGTAATAATAATCAAATTTTAAATTGTAAAATATATGGCCCTAATCAATCTGGTGATTCTTCAACTTGGGTAGTAAATAGAGGATTTGTAACACAAATAAATATTTCAAATTTATTAGTTAGAAATAATATTTTTTATTCATTGCGCCAACCTGCTTATTTAAATCCTGGTTCTACAGGAATTATTATGGATAACGTTGTTTTTAATACAAGAGGTTATGTTGTTGATAGGGCTAACTTTTTATTTTCTGGAAATTCTTGGGGAATATCTGAAAATGCAGTAGATATTGCGTTGCTATCTGGAACACAAACTGGTGCTCCATATGATCCACTTTCTGCTTTAGAAGCTAATAATAGTAATGCTACAATTAGTGATCAACGATAAAAGTAGTAGTTATAATTTATTTTTTCTTTTTAAATATATATTTTTAAATTTATCCATGATATACTTATTTTAATAGTAGGTGATAAAATGTTTGGTAAAATATTAAAAATTGATAATAATGAATTGACAATAGAAAATGTATCTGGTAGCGCTTTATCAAATTTAATGAATTGTCATGTAATATTTGAAGATGAAGGTAGAAAAGCTGTGGGAGAAGTAATATATATTGATGAGAAATTAGCTAAAATATTATTAATTGGTGAGATAATAAATGATAAATTTACTGCAGGTATTATTAGAAAACCAAGTGGAACTTCAAAGGTTAGAATAGTTACTTATCAAGAACTTGAGATATTATATGGAAAAAATGAATTAAGTAAAGATAGATTGCTTTTAGGTAAATCTCCAATATATAATAATTTTAATATTTCTGTTGCTTTAAATGATTTTTTTGCTAATCATTCAGCAATTATTGGTAATTCTGGTTCTGGTAAATCTTGTGGGGTTTCAAGAATATTACAAAATTTGTTTTTGTTAAATCCCAGTAAGCCAGTAAATTCTCATATTATATTATTTGATGCTTATGGTGAATATGTAAATACTTTTAAAAATTTAGATAATGTTGGATTAAAATTCCAAAATTATACTACTAATTCAAGTATTGGTTCTGCTATGATGCTTAATTTTCCTGCTTATTTTTTGGATACTGATGATTTAGCTATTTTGTTACAAGCTAGTGATGGAGAACAATTACCTGTTTTATCTAAAGCTTTAAAATTAGTAAGTATTTTTAAAAGTGAAAATCCAGAAATGAAAGAATATAAAAATGGAATAATTGCGGGTTGTTTATTAGATATACTTACAAGTGGAAGGCCTTCAAGTAATGTAAGAGATCAAATTATTGCTGTATTATCACACTATTATACAGAAAACTTAAATTTAGATGCTATAATTCATCAACCTGGATATGATAGAACTTTAAGACAATGCTTACTTATTGATGATCAAGGAAAAATGAATTCTATTCAAGAAGTTGTTAAATTTTTACAAAAATTTGAAAATGTTAATTTGGAAAATATAAATTTAATAAAAGATATGCCATATAGTTTGGAAGATTTATACTATGCTTTAGAATTTGCTTTAATTAGTGAAGGTAGCATTAATAATGATGAATCTTATAAATTAAATAATATTTTAAAAACTAGATTAAGATCAATACTTAATAGTGAAGAAAGGCATATTTTTGAATTTGATTCTTATTATAGTAAAGAAGAGTTTATTAAAAATATGTTTAATAATACGCAATTAATTAATGTTGATTTAAGTTATTTAGAAGATAGATTTGCTAAAATAATGACAAAGCTATTTAGTAAATTATTATTTAATTATACAACTAGATTAGAACCACGTGGCCAATTTTCAATAAATATCATTTTGGAAGAAGCACATAGATATGTTCAAAATGATAATGATATTGATATAATTGGATATAATATATTTGATAGGATAACAAAAGAAGGAAGAAAATATGGAACTTTACTTACTTTTATAACACAAAGACCTAGTGAACTTTCTACAACTGCTTTAAGCCAATGTTCTAATTTCATTGTTTTTAGAATGTTTCATCCTAGAGATTTAAATATTGTTAAAGATATGAGCACTAATGTGTCTTTGGAAACTTTAGAACAAATTAAATCTTTAAATCCTGGAACTGCATTTTGCTTTGGCTCAGGCTTTAAAATTCCTTCAATTGTTAGGTTTACTTTACCTGATCCTATGCCAGAAAGCACAAGTTTAAGTGTTAATGAATTATGGTATGGAGGTTTAAATGGTTGAAATTAGCTTAAAATCTAGTGATTTAATTTATTTATCTGTTTCTTTATTTGAAGTTGTTAATCCTAAAGGAGTAATTCAAATTATTCCAGGATATAAAGAACACAAAGAAAGATATTATGATTTTGTTAATTATCTTAATACAAATAACTTTAATGTTATTATTAGTGATATTAGAGGCCATGGTAAAAGTATTAGCGGTAATTATAAATTAGGGTATGTTGATGATTATGAAAAGTTAATTGAGGATCAAAATATATTGATGGAATATGTTAAAAATAGATATTCTAATTTACCATTATATTTAATAGGAGATTCAATTGGAGCTAATATTTTATTAAGCCTTATTCAAAAATATGATAATAAATTAAATAAAGTTGTTTTATGTAGTCCAGTTTATTATAAAAGTGTAAATACTAGTTTGAAAATTACTAATTTAGTAAATAAATACTTTGGATCTTATAAAACAAGTGGTTTTTTAAAAAATACTTTAAAACTTGAAAATTTAGATTTATTGTTTAAAGATGTTAATGCTAAAAGTTTATATAAAAATGATGAGTTATGTTCTTTTGATTATTACAACTTATCAGTATTAAATTATTTACTTTTAAATAAATTTAATATGACAGGTAAGTATCAAGCATTAAATAAAAATTTGCCGATATTTTTTAATTATGGTGATTTAGACTTAGAATTAAGTGGAAAAAATGCTGTTAATAATTATATTAGTATTTTGCAAAAAAATGGATATTCAAATATTAAATTTTTAGGATATGCTAATATGGAACATAAAATATTATTTGAACCTGGGAAAAAGTTAATATATGACGAAATATTAAAATTTTTAAATGGTGCTTAAAATTGTTGTTATGTAATATTTTTTAATGATATAATTAATTTATAAGTGATGGAGTATATTATGATAAGTGTTGAAGTTTTAGAATTTTGTGAAAAAAATGCAATTAGTATGGATAATTTTTTAAAAGATAATGTATGTATGTATGATTACGTGCCCGAAAGTGGTAAAAAAAGGCTATTAAAACATAAAGATATTGAAAGATGGTATAATGTTATTCCTGTTTCTTTACTTTTTGCTTTTAGGTTTAGTGATTTAGTTTTATCTAAAAAGTTATTAATTGTAGAAGATAGCTTAGGTAGGTATCAAGTTTATATTAATCCTTGTATTATTGAAGAGGCTTATGAATTAGAAAGTTTAAGAGCTCAATTAGAACAAATAAATTCTAATTTTCAAGATTATAATGATGTTTTGCGCTCAGTTGAGGTTAAGAGGCAATTATTAGAAAAAATAAATGAAATAGAAGAAAATTTAAAACTTATTAAGCATTTTAATGGTGAAGGCTCTATTGAGAGAACTAATATGATGGTTCGTTTATTGTCATCAGATTTAAGATTAACTAGAACAAAGAATTGTAGGTTTGTCAAACATAAGTGACACAGTCACGACAAACCAACTATAGATTATTTTAACTTGTTAAAATAATCA
>CALVXN010000010.1 GCA_944371315.1 uncultured Bacilli bacterium
AAAATTTAAAAACCTCTCAAACCCTCATAAACAAAGGGATTGGGAGGTTTTGCTCTTCTAAAAGTGTTTAAGTTGAGTTTATATTTATATATAAAGTATAACATTAAAAAAATTTTTAGTAAATTAAAAAAATAAGCTATTAGGTATCTAGCTTATCTTTTAATATTTTTTTAGTAACAATTGGATTGGCTTTACCACGAGTTTCTTTCATTACTTGTCCGACAAAGTAATCAAATAAATTAGTTTTACCATTTTTATACTCTTCAATTTGTTTAGTATTACTATTTAAAATATTTTCTATTAATATATTTAATTCTTTTTCATCAGATATTTGCCCATTATCTTTAGATATAAAATTATTAGGTTCACGATTTTCTTCTAATGATTTATTAAATATTTCTTTTGCTTGTTTTGATGAAATAATTCCCTCTTCTTGAGCATCTGTAATTTGTTTTAAATACTCAGGCTTTAAATAAAAATCTTTCAATTCCATATCATTTTTATTTAAATAAGCTACAATTTGAACAATTAACCAATTAGCGGCAGTTTTAGGATTAATACCTAAATTGACACATTTTTCAAAATAATCGGCAGTAGTTCTTTCTTTTATAATTATATTTGCATCATATTCACTTAATAAATAATCGTTTTTATAAATATTTTTTCGATCCTTTGGAAGCATAGGAATTGATTTTTTTATTTCTTCCAACCACATTTTATCTAATCTATATTTAGGAATATTTGGCTCAACAAAATATTTATAATCAACAGCATCAACCTTACCACGCATTCGTATAGTTGTTCCAGTTTCTTCATCAAATCTTCTAGTTTCTTGAATAACTTCATTATATCTACCACTATCTTTTAATTTACTTTGACGTTCTATTTCATAAACAATAGTATCATATACATTACTAAATGAATTAACATTTTTCATTTCTACTTTAGTTCCCAAAGTTGTATCATCTTTATCCATTATTGATACATTAACATCACATCTTATTTGTCCCTTTTTAGTATCAGCATCAGATATATCACAATATTGATAGATTCTTCTAACAGTTTCTAAAAAAGCAACAGCCTCTTCTGCTGAATTTAAGCATGGTTCAGTTACTAACTCTAATAAAGGAACACCACATCTATTATAATCTATTAATGTTGCATCAGAATAATGATCTAATGACGCTGAATCTTCTTCTAAATGAATGTCATGAATTAACACTTCTTTTTCTTTTCCGTTAACATCAATTGTTAATTTTCCATCTACACCAATTGGAGCATGCATTTGCGTAATTTGATATCCCTTTGGTAAATCTGGATAATAATAGTTCTTTCGATCAAAATATATAAAATCAGGTTGTTTACAACCTAAAACTATACTTGCTAACAAAGCTTTTCTTACACATTCCTTATTTAAAACAGGAAGTATTCCTGGAAAAGCCATATCTATTTCACTAACATTGCAATTAGGTAGTTCATTATAATCATTTTTAGCGTTTGAAAATACTTTAGAATTGCTTTTGATTTCACAATGCATTTCTAAACCAATAACAGCTTTATATTTATTCATTATTACCTCCTGCAATCATTCCTTTATAATTCATTGTTGATTCTAAGGCATACGCAATATTTAAAACATTAGCATCATCATAACAATTTCCTGTGATATTAATTCCAACTGGCATATCATCAATAAATCCATTAGGAATAGTAATTGATGGAAAACCGCCAAAGTTACCAATTTGTAAATGTTCTTCTAAAATTGCAGTATCATCTTTTGAAAGTTCATCTTTTGATCCATCCAAATATGGTGCAATACCAGTTGAAACAGGTAATATTAGTCCATCATAATCTTTAAATAACTCTTTTATCTTATCAACAATTAATCTTCTTACTCTTCCAGCATTAACAAAATATCTTTCTTGGTTTTCTTTTTGAAGTATGTAAGATCCAATTACTAATCTTCTTTTAATTAATGGGGAAAAACCATTTGTTCTATAATCTTTCATCATTTCTATATAAGTATTACCTTTACCTCTAGGACCAAAAATAATTCCAGTTAAATTAGATAAATTGCTTGTAGCCTCAGCACAAGATAAACATACATAAACGCTGGGAATTACATCTAACAAATTTTTATCAATGCTAATTTCATCAATTACTACACCCAATTTACGCAATTTTTCAACAGAATCATTAAATATTGATAAGTGTTTTTTTAGTTCATCACTAGCATTAGGATAGTTATCTAAATCAACTATTTCCTTAATATAGAATAACCTTTTGCCTTTAACTTTACCATCAATAGAATTATATAAATGAATTTTACTAGAATCCCATGTAGTTAAATCTTTATCATCTTTTCCTTTCATAGCATCAACCACTATAGCAGCATCTTTAACACTTCTTGTTAAAACACCACAATGGTCTAAACTAGAAGCAAAAGGAAATAAACCATATCTAGAAATCATACCATAAGTAGGTTTATAACCAACTATGCCACAAAATGCAGCAGGTTTACGAATAGAATCTCCAGTATCACTACCTAAAGCAAATGGATATACGCCACTTGCAACAGCACAAGCAGAACCACTTGAAGAACCAGCACACATACGATTAATATCCCAAGGATTCTTAATAATACCTGTATGAGCTGTAGTTCCAGTTCCCCCCATACCAAACTCATCTAATGCAGTTTTATTGACAGCAACTGCCCCGACTTTTTTTAAATTTACTACTGCTGTTGCATCAAAAAATGGCACATAATCTTTTAATGTATTGCTTGAACCAGTAGATAAAATTCCTTTTGTTGAATAATTGTCTTTTATCCCATAAGGAATTCCAGACAATAAATTATCAGTAATTTTTTCACCTTTTGCATCTTCTATTATAGTTACAAATGGATTACATTTTTTTTGTAATTTTTTTGACTTTTCTATTGCTTCCTTAACTAATTCATCACTACTTACTTCACCATTTATTAGTAATTCATGTAATTTTTCTATGCTTAATTCTGTCATTATTCAATCACCTTTGGAACACTTATTTCACGATTTTCATAATCATCACAATTTTTCAATAAATCTTCAATTGCAATAGAATCATTAGCAATATCTTCCCTCAAATCATAAGTAAAATCATCTAAAGCATGCGTCATTGCTTCAACATTACTAATGCCTTCCATATTAGCAATTTTTTGCATATTTTCATCTATTATATCAAATTCTTTTAAAACTAAATCATTTTCTTCTTTTGATAAACCTATTAATAATTTATCCGCATAATCATCAACCATTTCGCTTGTAAATTTGCTCATATTATACACCTTTCTTAACTTATAAAAACCTAGATAATCTAGGCATTAATCTTATTTAGTATTTTATCCATTTGCTTATACAAATCATCAATTGAACCATTATTATCTAAAAAATAATCAGCATAAACTATCGGACCAGCTTTAGCTATATTTTCTATTTCTGTAATATCTCGCTCTATAGCTTCATCTTTATTAAATGGTCTTATAATTCTTTTATTTAATCTTTCATATCTTAATTCTTTATTAACAATTACAGAAATCATTACAACTTGATTTTTAAATTCTTTTAAAATAATATTTAGCTCATCCCATGAATATAAACTTTCTAAAACAACATTACCATTTTTTATTGCATCTTTTATTTTAGGTAAATTTAACGTTGCAAACACTGCCATTCCATGTTTTTTTCTTAGTTTTTCTCTCATCATTCGTTCATTTTCTGGTGTTGCTTCTAACCCTTCTTCTTTTAATTTTTCAAAAGTAATTGCGCCAAAATATATTCTTTCAAATCCTTTTGTTTCTAAATAATCACATAATACTGATTTTCCAGCACCACACATTCCTAAAACAATAATTATTTTGTTCATTTTACCCTTCCTTAAATCCATCTTTACCAGTTCGTCTTCTACATAAATCATTAAATTCTTTCATATTTTCGTCATTATCTAAAATCCAAAATTCACCCATTCCATCACTAATTTTTAAATATGGAACTAATTTAGTTTTTACTAATTTTATTGAATCCATATCAATGTAAAAATCGCTTTCACTATTAGCCGCCTGATTTAATAATGATAGTAGATTATCACTATCGCTAAAAGAAAAATCAGAAAACTTTTTAAATAAATTTATTAAATGTTTTTCATATAACAAGTTAGAATCTTTTGCACTTAAATCATCAGTAGGCGACAATTTTTCATATTTTTGAACTAATTCAGCATAACTTACACTTTTGTCAACTGGGCATAACCATTGATCAAATACTAAGTATATACTATAACCATTTTCATCAGTAGTAAGTGCAATCCAATACCCATTTGGAAAAGACGTTATAACCCTTATTTGATTTTCAGGAAAAACATAATAATCTTTTGTAGTTAACACAATGTCTTTTTTAGCAATACTTGATTTTAACACTGCTAAAGATTCCCCTAAAAAACAAATTTCATTATGTGCCCCAAATATTAAACAACCATTATTATCTATAACATAAAATTTTCCATTTAAAGCACTACAAATAAAATATTTTACTCCAACACGTCCAATTATATCACCAAACAAATTAATTTCTTGGCCATTTTCATCAATTAATTTATAACCACATTTAGTAAATAAAACTGAATAATTACCATTATCATTTTGGATTAATGGAACATTTTGAATTAATAATTTGTATATATCTTCCACATTACTTTTATTTATAACCAATTTGTTATTATCATTTCCAACTACTATTCCTTCAATAGTTTTATATTCTCTTGTTATACTTAGCATATTAACCTCTTACAATTTAAAACTCACAATTACCTGGTGTTCTGTAATATGGAATTACATCTCTTATATTTTCCATACCAGTCAAATACATTATTAATCTTTCAAATCCTAAGCCAAAACCAGAGTGAATACAAGTTCCATATTTTCTTAAGTTAACATACCAATACATATCGTTTGGTTCTATATTTAATTCATTCATTCTATTAACAAGTTTTTCATAATTTTCTTCTCTTTGACTTCCACCCATTAATTCACCAACTTCTGGAAGCTCTAAATCAACTGCTGCAACTGTTTTTCCATCATCATTTTGTTTCATATAAAATGCCTTTATATCCTTAGGCCAGTTTGTTATAAAAACAGGACCATTAAAATATTCAGTTATATATTTTTCATGTTCTTTTGCAATATCTTCTCCATATTCAGGTTGAAATTCCCATTTACATTTAGCCTCTTTTAAAATAGTTACAACTTCTTCATGAGTGATTCTTGTAAATTTACTATTAACCACTTTGTTTAATTTTTCTATAAGACCTTTTTCAACAAACTTATCTAAAAATTCAAGTTCATCCTTAGCATTAGTTAAACAATAATTTATAACATATTTTAGCATATCTTCTTCAATATCCATTAAACCATTTAAATCACAAAAGGCAATTTCAGGTTCAATCATCCAAAATTCAGACATATGAGTTTTAGTATTAGAATTTTCTGCTCTAAATGTTGGACCAAATGTATAAATTTTAGAAAAAGCCATTGCATAAGTTTCTCCTTCTAATTGACCCGAAACAGTAAGACCCGCTTTTTTTCCAAAAAAATCCTTGCTATAATCTATTTTTTCTCCTTTAGCTATTTTTTCTAAGTCTAATGTAGTTACTTGAAACATTTCTCCAGCGCCTTCACAATCACTAGCAGTAATTATAGGTGTATGAACATAAACATATCCATTATCACCAAAATATTTATGAATTGCTTGAGCAGCTAATGAACGAATTTTAAAAACCGCTTGAAACATATTAGTTCTTGCTCTTAAATATGCTTGTTCTCTTAAAAATTCTTTAGTATGTCTTTTGGGTTGAATTGGATAATCATCTGGACAATCCCCTAATACTTTAATGGAAATTGCTCTTAATTCAACATCTTGATTTCCACTTGATTTTACCAAATTACCATTTACTTCAATAGTAGAGCCTACTAAAAGCTTACTTATTTCGTTAAAATTACTTAAAGTATTATCATAAACGATTTGTAAATGCTTAAAGCATGTTCCATCAGAAAAATCAATAAAACCAAACTCTTTTTGAGGACGATGATTTCTAATCCAACCATTAACTTTAATTTCTTTATCTAATAATTCATCTTTTTTATCAAATACTTCTTTTAAATACATATTAATCACATCCTTTACCTTGTAAATATTTTTTCATATTTATAAATCTTTGCTTTCTAGTTCTATCAAATGGCTTAATAGGACTACTGATACCTCTATCATTTAATTCACTTTTTATATACGTCATAACTTCTATATCTTTATTCTCTAATACTTCAGCAATTACAGAATTTTCATTTAAGTTTTTTAAGGATTTTACCATGCTTTCATTTCCAATATCTAAATAAATTTTTTTTAAACTTAAAGATCTATTTAAATTTACAAAAGGTAAGCATATTGAAAAAAATAAGATAACACCATAAAAATTTTCATTTAAATCTTTTTCAAATTCAGTATCTTCATCAATGGTAGAAAATTCAGCATCACTACGCCACCATAATCTTAATAAACTTATATTATAATCTCTCTCACTAAACTCTACAATTTTAGCTTTCATAATTCCCCCACTAATTAAATATTACCTAATATCCAATCAACAATATCTCCCTCATCTATTTTAATTTCTTCTTTTGTTACATTATCCTTGATATTAATTAAACCTTTATTCAAATCTTCATTATTTAATATAATAATAAATTTAGCATTTAAACTATCAGCAATTTTAAACTGAGATTTCATGCTTAAATTATTACTATTTATTTCAGTTATTATATTGTTTAGTCTTAAATTTTGAGCAATTCTTAAAGCATTAATTTTTTCTTCTTCATTAATGCTCATAATATACACATCAATATTATTTTTTAATTGTTCTTCATCAATATTATTTTTTAGATTCATTATTATTCTTTCTAAACCTAATGCAAAACCAACTGCTGGGATACTTGGGCCACCTAAATTTTCTACTAAATGATTATATCTGCCTCCGCCACCTACAACAATATTGTTTTCATCAGTATATTCCCAAACATTTTCATCATAATAATCTAATCCTCTTACAATTTGTTCATCAATTTCATAATTAATATCTAAAATACTTAAATATTGTTTCAATTTATTAAATCTTTGTTTACTTTCATCACTAAGATAAGCACTTATTTTAGGAACGTTTTTAAATATTTCACTATCTTTATCAACTTTACAATCTAGTATTCTTAATGGATTAGTTTTTAATCTATTTTGACAATCTGGACATAATTTACCAATATTAGGTTCTAAATATTTAACTAGTGCTTCAGTATATTTTTTCCTTGATTCTAAATCTCCTAAAGAATTAAGATTTACTGTAACATCAATTCCGATACTTTGTAATAAATTATAACCAATACTAATAACTTCAGCATCAATCATTGGATCATTTGAATTAAATACTTCTACACCAAATTGTGTAAATTCTCTATTTCTTCCTGATTGTGGTCTTTCATATCGATACATTGTTCCATTATAGTATAACTTAATACAATCATTTTTATTTCCATATAATTTATTTTCAATTAGACTTCTAACAACTCCAGCTGTTCCTTCTGGACGTAATGTTAAATTTCTATCACCACGATCTTTAAAATCATATGTTTCTTTAGTAACAATATCTGTTCCTTCTCCAACGCTTCTATGGAATAACTCACTTGACTCAAAAATTGGGGTTCTAATTAGTTCATAATCATAATTAATCATAAAGTTTTCAATCTCATGATTTAAATATGTATGTAACTTTGCATCAATTCCCAATATATCATAAGTTCCTTTAGGTTTTATAATCATTTTATCGTTCCTTTCATTTATATATTTTAGCATACAACTAAAAAAAACGATAGTTTATTCTATCATTTTTTATTTCTATCATGATATTTTATTTTTGGATATTCTCTTTTTAAAAAACTAAATGCTGGAGCCATTGTTATATCACTTGCCTCAGTTATTTCGCGATATACTTCATAGCCTAAATCCTTTAATGCCATTAATCTATCGGTTTGATAATCTAAATAGTTATGAAATTCCCATAAACTATAAAAAGGTTCATTTCTACAAGGACATGTTTGAATGCATATTTCTTTTGGATTTATCAAAATGCTATCAACTATGACATCAAATGCATCACACGGACAATTAGCAATTATTAAATCAATATTTGAAGTATCTGTATCTACTGTAAAATTTGCCTTTCTTACATTGATTCCACCAATATTTATAGGCAATGCTTTTGGATCAATACATGAAATATTCATTTTTCTTCTAAACTTTTCCATTAATACTATTGATAGCCCCGGCAAATAACCACTAGCAACTTCTAGTATTTTTTTCCTTGAAGCATTAGGAAATCTAAATTTTAAATATTTATAAAACATGGTATATAAATTGTGTTCATTAGCAAAAGCATCAGGAAATAAATAACTATATATTTGTAACATAAAATCATATTGAACAATATCACTCTGTCCATCAAAATTAATTAACATTTCTTGAATACTTTCAGAATAATAGCCTTTATATTGTTCAATAAACTCATTTAGTTTTCTAATTTGTTTACTATTTAATTGCATAAATCCCCCTTTTTTTCGATATATAATAGCATAAAATTAATTTTGAATCAATTAAAAAAAGCAAATCTAAAAATTTACTTTTTTTCAATCATAATTCCCAATTCTTTTAATTGTTTTTCATCAACATTATTTGGACATTCACTCATTAAATCACTAGCACTAGCAGTTTTAGGAAATGCTATAACATCTCTTATGTTTTCTGTTCCAGTTAATAACATTACTAATCTATCCAGCCCAAATGCAAGTCCACCATGTGGAGGAGTCCCATATTTTAAAGCATCTACAAAAAATCCAAATTTTTCTCTTATTTGTTCCTCAGTTAGTTCTAATGCTTCAAACATCTTTTCTTGAACTTTCTCATCATGAATACGAATAGATCCACCACCAGCTTCATAACCATTTATTACAATATCATATGCTTTTGAATAACAATTAGCTTTATCATTAATTAATTTATCAATATCACTATCTTTTGGAGCAGTAAATGGGTGATGTGTAGCCATAAATCTATTTTCTTCTTCACTCCATTCAAATGAAGGAAAATCAACAACCCATAATAATTTATAATCTTCTTTATTAATTAAATTTAAATCTCTAGCTAGCTTGCATCTTAAAGCCCCTAAAGCAGTTTTTGTAATATTATATTTATCACTTATTATAAATACAATATCATTTTTTTCTAGTTTTAAACTATTAATCAATTTATCTCTTTCTTTATCATTTAATAATTTTGCAATAGATCCAGTTACTTCATCTTCCATTTTTATATATGCTAAGCCCTTAGCTTTATATGTTTTTACATAATCAGTTAATTTATCTATTTCCTTACGAGAATATTTATCAGCAACATTTTTAGCTACAATTGCATTAATTACTCCATTATTATCTAAATTTTCTTTAAAAAAGCTTATATCAGTATTTTTAAAAATATCTGAAATATCTTGAATCTCCATTTCAAATCTTAAATCTGGTTTATCAGAACCATATTTATTAATAGCATCGTCATATTTCATTTTCATTAATGGTAATTTAATATTTATTCCTTTAATTTCTTTAAATACATATGCCACTAACTTTTCAGCTAAATCCATAACATCGTCTTCATCAACAAAACTCATTTCAATGTCAATTTGAGTAAATTCTGGTTGGCGATCAGCTCTCAAGTCTTCATCTCTAAAACATTTAGCAATTTGAAAATATCTTTCTACTCCCCCAACCATTAATAATTGTTTAAATATTTGAGGAGATTGCGGTAATGCATAAAACTTTCCTTTATTTACTCTGGATGGAACTAAATAATCTCTTGCTCCTTCAGGAGTGCTTTTACATAAAATCGGCGTTTCCACTTCAATGAATCTTTCACTATCTAAAAAATTTCGAACAGCTAAGGTGATTTTATGTCTAGTAATTAAATTACTACTCAAATTATTTCTTCTTAAATCTAGATATCTATATTTTAATCTAGTATCTTCTAATGCTGTAGTATTATCACTTATTTCAAAAGGCAATTCAAGCGATTTATTTAATAATACTATATTACTAACCTCTACTTCAATTTCACCTGTTGCAATATTTTTATTTGCTTTTTCTCTTGCAACAATAGTTCCTTCAGCCTTTATTACATATTCATTTTTTAAATTATTTGCTAATTCATAAATTGAGCTTTCAGGTCTTACTATTAGTTGCATAATTCCAGATCTATCACGTAAATCTATAAAAATTATACCCCCAAGGTTTCTAATTTTAGATACCCATCCATTTAAACTTACTGTTTCACCAACATTTTTTATACTATAATCAGTATTTAAAACCATTTGTATCAATCCTTTCCAAAATAAAAAGATTCTACAACATAAGGACGGATATAAACCGCGGTGCCACCTTATTTCATAGAATCTATGCTCTTTAATCCTTAACGCAGAAATACGTTTTATTTATAATTTGCTTATCTTCATTAAAACCTCATTATTAATTTCCATCAACCATTAACTTTCTCTGAAATTAGTTTTAATTACTGGGGCAAACAAATAATTACAAAATTACTATACACTATTAATTAATTGTTGTCAAATACTATAAATTCTTTTGTCTAGTTCTTGATTCATTAGTTTTTGTATTAATATTAAATTTTCTACCTATTAATAACCCTTTTAATCTACACTTCATATAACTTTTATTTTTAACGCTTCTTTTTTAGTCATTATTTTCACCCATTCTTATCCTTTTAAGCCCCTCATTAGGCATATATGATAATTGATTTATTAAATAATTACTACGTTCTACTGGATCATTTAATAAATTAATTAAGCTAACGATATATTCTTTATTGCTAACAATTCTATTAATCATATCGTTGTATCCACTTCTAACCACACTCGCTCCAACAATCATGTAAATTCCTGGATAAAGTTCAACAAAAACAATATGTATATCACGATTCAATACTTCATATACACCAAATTCGATATCGTTATTAACATATACTTTTCTAAAACTTCTACAATTAATAGGATTAATTCGTTTAATCAATGAAAATACTCTATTTCTTATTCCTTTATCAATTAAACATAAATCTTTATCAAAATATGAATTGCCGTTTTTATCAAGTAAAAATCCTAAATTATTATCATTTTCAGTTAAATCATTTTCAGCTATTAAGTCTTCTAATTGATCAAATAATTCAATTAATTCATCCTTAATATACATTTTGTCATTTTCACAACTGCCGGATTGATATAATTCTTTTCCTGCATTTATTTCTCCAAGTAAATTTAATATTTTTCCATATTTTAAATCTTTTAAATTCATAGTTTCTAATTTTCTATAAGCTTCATTTAATAAATCATCATATTCTGAAAATGGTTTATCAACTACTTTATCAGTGGCATCTATGTTAAGAAGACCAAGTATATATGCTTGTTCTTCCATGGATTTTCCACTTTCTACTAAAAGCAATCTAAATTCATCAATATCATCAGGCATTTTAATAATCATACCATTTTGATAATATTGATATAGAAGTTTTGCTGGAGATTTATATTGGCCTATTTCCACATTTGACTCATTAATTGTAATTTGCCTATTTTCAAAATCTTTGCAAAATTTTATATAAAGTTTATAAATTTCAGAATATACTTGAACATACAGTTTTTCATATTTAGCGCTTACCTCAATAGCTATTTTATAACCTCTATTATCAATAAATAAAATTTTTAATAAATCTAAAAATTTTTGATTATCAACATTATAAACAAATGAACCATCACTATTATAATAAGCAGCTAAATCCACAGGTATAACATTATCATTATTATTTTGGTTTTGTTTCCTTTTTAATATTAAAATATATTGATGCCCCAATTAATTTATTAACATCTTCAATGTTTAAAACTCCCATACTATAAAAATCAACTAGAAAAAATAAAAGTAAATCAAATTTTTCATTAAAATTAATAGCTTTTTCATTGTCAAAGGCTTTTATAAAATTTTGATATATAGTGTCTTCAACACGTAAATCCTCTAATATTTTTTTTAGTTTTTCTATTTCTTTTATAATGTTTTTTTTGATTTGTTGTTCACTTTCATTTGTATTTGTTGCTACTCGGTATAAATCCCATTCTCTTATTATTTCTTCCAACTTTGCAATTTGGCTTTTAATATCCAATATTTCTTTACGAAGTTTGCTTCTATTTTTTCTTATTTCATTTTTAAATTTTACAAATGAATTATCTACATTATCTGCCATTAAAACACATCCACTTTCGGTTTTAAGTCATAATATACCATAAAAATTAACAAAAAACAATTAAAAATCCGTTAAAAAAACGGACTTTATTCTAAAAAAATGCAACTTATTATTAATTTTTTAGTTTAAAAATGTATAAAATAATCTTTATTTTTTATTAAAACTATTATTTATTTCTAGTAACACAATACCAATAATTGTTGGTAAAGCAATAGCATAAGGTAAAACATACCTAAAATAAGTATTTGCAGGCCCTGCAACATTCATTAAAATTAGTGAAAATGCTGGTGCTAAAATAATTATATATTTTTTCTTATTACAAATAATTAATACCACTAACAAAAACAAATAAACCCATGTATAAAATCCACAATTAACACTCAATTGAACAGCAGGAATATATTTAAAAACTTCACTATAGCCTTTAATAAAATCTCTTCCAGGACTCATGATTTTAAGAAAATGATAATTATATCCTGCTTCCGGTAGCTTTTTATTTAAATTAGTATAAACATACCAACTATATGTATTAGGATAAAAATATCCATAAACATTGCTAATTGTAGCATTAAAATAAGTTCCAGGATGTTTAAAAAACATTTTAAACCAAACATTAAAATAACTTAACAACTCTTCATTTGTTGTCCATTTATTATATTGATTTTTGACTTTATCAGATAAATCTGATTCATATCTACTTCCTAATGTTTCATAATTTAATATTTTATCTATTATTTCTTTTTCTTCATCAGTTACATCATCTCCGTGATATTTTACATATCTTGCAGTTTGTTGAAAAGGAATAGATAACGCTTCTCTTACACTAGTATTAGGAATTTCTAGAAATGTTAATACTTTTCCATAACCAAAATTAAACATTAAAGTAAATAAAAGTAACAATAATATTTGTTTTCTATTTTGCTTTTTTACTATTAAAGCAAAAGGTAAACTTAGTAAAATTAAATAAATACCATTATTTCTAAATAATATTACTAACAAAATACAAATAATAAATACAATATAATCTCTAACTTTAAAATCGTATTTAATAAATTGATAAAGCTTAATTATATATAACAAAACAAACATTGAAAATAAAGTATCTTTAACCCCTGTTATTGCATATAAAGGGAAAAATGGAATAATAATATAAATTAATAAAATAATTAATAAAATTTGAGACTTAACTTTTTCTTTATATAAGAAAGATAGTGAATAACTTAAAACAGAAATTACAATTATTACTTGAAATAAAGTATATAAAAATAAACCAAAATTAACATTACCAATAAAGACTCCAAATTTAAATAAACCACCAATTAATAAAGTATGAATTATTGGATTAAAATTAGTAAGAGTTATATTATTGTTTATTACAACTATACTATCTAAATATCTTGTATGTAGTCCCAATACTTCTTTTATTTGATTAGCATTATCATAATTAATTACGCCAGGATAAAATATAATTAGATAAATACCATATACTATAAACATAACTATAAAGCTAAAAATAAAGGGATGTTTATTAAAAGCATTTATTATTTTATTATTATATTCTCTAAATGTATGATTTTTTATAAAATATAATCCGGTATATAATATATTTTTAAATAGAAAATAAAACCCTATAAATTTAATCATAGATACTAAAATATGTATTTCGCTAATACCAACCAAATTTGGGGTTGTGTTAAAATCATAACTATAACCTAGTATCATGAGAATAGTAAAAATAATTGATAATACATTGATAGATTTATAATTCTTTTTAATGTTTATAAAGATTTTAAAATATAAGAAATATAAAATAATTAATATTATAATCATTCTTACATAATCAATAACACCATAATTAAATATAATACCACTTTCATTTAAATTAATACATAATGCTATAAAAGAAATTAAAGGCAAAATATATTTAATTACCCTATTATCTTTTTTATTATTATTGAATATAAATTTATTTTGAATAAAGAAATTACTTATAAAAATTAATACATCAATAAATGCTTTAATAAATGTAGAATAAATTGGAATAATTGATGATAACCATGATACTAATACTGCGGATAAAGTAACATTTATGATCACTAAACCAAAATATTGAATAAATGTGTTATCTTTTTCTTTCTTTTTATAATTAAATACTTTATGTTTATTAATTAAATAATTAATAAATGATGATATTGCTCTTGCTAAGTATGTAGCAATAATTATAGCTCCAGCAATATTCTTTTTAAATAACTCATAAAAAATAGTATATAATGCCATATCCAAAAAGAAAGATACCCCAGCAGACATTAAATACGTAAAATATAATTTATATTTGTTAAACAAAGCTTTAATTATCTTCATGATTACTATTTAACTCCTTTTTAAGTATTGCAACTTCTTGAGTTAAGGTTTTAATTTTATCTTGTAATATAGATACAAACATTGATAATGAAAATGCAATAATGATTAATAAAACAAATCCAAAAAAGAAAATCATATTTGAACTAACTTCAAAGCCTAAAAATTTGGAAATTTCACCAACAAATGGAATTGATATTAATAATATCATTAATAAAATAATATAAGTAAACCACATTAAAGAAAACTGTAACGAAATTTTTCTTTTAAAAATATTTGAAAATATATATATTATAAAAAATAAACAAATAATAATTAATAAAACTATTAATCTTGAAGTCATTATCTATTTCCTTTCTTTGCTGTGATATTAGAGATAATTATAGCAAAACTAACCTTAATCATATAATAAATAGATTTCAAACCCCTAATTGAACTTTTTCCAGTTTTTCTTTCATTCATTTCAACAGGTATTTCCTTTACTTTTTTATTTTGCTTTAAAACTTGAACTAATGAATCAGGTTCTGGATAATCAATTGGATAATTATTAGCAAAATACTCAATAATATCTTTATTACAAGCTCTAAAACCACTTGTTACATCATAAACTTTAACACCAGTGCATATTTTAATAAGATTTGATAAAAAATTTATACCAACTCTTCTTAAGAAACTAGATTTAAATTTACTTAAATTTTCTACAAATCTAGAACCTATTACTAAATCATAACCATTATTTATTTCATCACACAAATTTATTATATAAGAAGGATTATGTTGATTATCACCATCTATTTGAATAGCTATATCATAATTTTTATAATAAGCGTATTTATAGCCAGTTTGAACTGCTCCGCCGATGCCTAGATTACTAGGTAAATCAATAAAATTCAAATTATTATTTAAACATACTTTTTTTGTATTATCACTTGATCCATCATTAATTATAATATAATCAATTATATAATTATTTGTTTTTACTTTTTTTATATTATTTACTACATTTAATATACTTTTTTCTTCATTATAAGCAGGTATAATAATTAAAACACTCTTCATTTTACACTTCCATTACTATCGTCACAGGTCCATCATTTAAAATTGATACTTGCATATCAGCACCAAAAATACCAGGTAAAGTTTGAACGTATTTATTTAATTCTTCATTGAATTTTTCATATAGTTTTATAGCTAAATTCCCATTTAAAGCTTTTACATATGATGGTCTATTACCCTTAGAAGTATCACCATATAATGTAAATTGAGAAATTGATAAAATTTTTCCTCCAACATCTAATATAGACTTATTCATTACACCATTTTCATCATCAAATATTCTCAAATTAACAATTTTTTTAACCATTTTTAGTATTTTTGCATCATCATCACCCTCAGTAAAGCCTACTAATATTACCATACCAGATGAAATTTCATTTATAAGTTTATTGTTTACTTCAACTTTGCTATATTTAGATCTTTGAACTACTACTTTCATTATCTAACTCCTTTAACAAAATATTTTTAATATCTAACCAACTATTAGCTCTAATAACTCCTTTTTGTTTTAAAAATTCTTCATCTAAATCTTGGTTATGATATGAAGAAAATAATATTTTTATATCAGCATTTACCAAATTATCTATTTTGTCATCAATTTTAATATTACAGTTTAGTAATGATTTATTATTGATAAATGCAAAATTTTCAACTGGAATAAATGGTAATTTTTCACATAAATAATTATGTTTATATAATAAAAGAACACCTGATTCTTTTGGAATTTCTTTTATTATATAAGCCGAGCAAATATAAATATCGTAATAATCTTTTAAAACATTTAAAACTTCTACAACATCGGGTATTAAAATGCCATAGTCATATTGATTTTTAGTAATAAAATATTTAAAAAAAGCATCTTTATCAGAAACTAAATCCTGCATGTAATATCCTTTTATATCTTCTTTTGTATAATTTGTTCCTTCAAATTCATTAACTAGATGAAGAAATCCCCCCTCAGTTATTACTTCATCCATATCAACCATTATTGTTTTTTTCATAAATCCTCTTTCTTATAAATATTTACTTACTTCTACTACGTTATTTATTTTAAGTAGTGCATTCATTATTTTTTCTAATTCATCTTTATTTTTAATCCTAATATTTAACTCATAAATTAAACTGTTATCTTTGTTTATTTCACGACATGCTCTAACCAAAGAATCTTTTTTACCAATTTCAGTTATAATTTCCGCTAATGTATTATTGTTATTTTTAACATATACATATATATTAGTATAATAATAATTATCACTTGCATCGTTCCAACTTACTTCAATTGTTCTTTCACTATCAGTTGGAATATTATTACAACCTTTTTTATGAACGCTAATTCCTTGTCCTTTGGTTACATAACCAACAATTTCATCGCCTTTAACAGGCATACAACATTTAGCTATATTTACCATAATATTGCTAATACCTTCAACTAATATGTCGCTTTTATAATTAATTTTAGGTAAATCTCTTTTTCTTTCCAGTAGTGCATCTTCTACTTGATGTTTATCGTTATTAGATAAATTAATAATATATCCGGCAGTATAACGAAACGTTCCAATAGCAAAATAAATATCTTCAATATCTTTAAGTTTTAAATCTTTTATTAACTTATTTATTACATCAGTAGTTAATATTTCATTAAAAGCCAATTTTCTTTTTCTTAATTCTTTTTCTAATATTTCTTTACCTTTTAAAATATAAGCTTCCTTATCCTTTTTACTAAAATAAGCTTTAATTTTATTTTTAGCTTGATTAGTTTTCGCTATATTAAGCCAATCTTTATTAGGAGTAGCACTAGCATTAGTTTTAATATTTACTACATCATCGTTATGAAGCTCATAAGAAAGCGGAACTATTTGATCATTAACTATTGCCCCAACAGTTGTATCCCCTACTTTTGAATGAATACGATACGCAAAATCTATTGGAGTAGAACCAACTGGTAATTCAACTACATCTCCTTTTGGAGTGTAAGTATAAATTAATTCAGAAAATATATTCGTATTAACAGCATTTTCAAAATCGACATCAGACTCATTAGTATTTGCTTCAATAACATTACGAAACATTTCTAATTTTTGTTCCATAATATTTTGAATTTTCTTAGTTCCTTTTTCCTTATAAGACCAATGACTGGCTACCCCTTTTTCAGCAATTTCATCCATTTCATATGTTCTAACTTGAATTTCAAAAACTTTTCCATCCACACCAAAAACAGTTGTATGAAGTGATTGATACATATTTTCTTTGGGACTTGCAATATAATCTTTAAAT
This sequence comes from uncultured Bacilli bacterium, assembly GCA_944371315.1. GTDB lineage: Bacteria > Bacillota_I > Bacilli_A > RF39 > UBA660 > Onthocola_B. The sequence continues at coordinate 18,108 of CALVXN010000010.1, forward strand.
CTTTTAGGCATAGGTCTAAATCTCGAATGAATTAAACCGATTACTTGGTAACATTCAGCTTCTTCATTAACAAAAACCCTTAAAGCTAAAATATCATATATTTTATCCCATTCTTTACCATTACTAAGCTTATTATAAATACTATATACGCTTTTAACTCTTCCTTTTATTTCAAACTTAATACCTGCATCTGTTAAAAGTTCTATAATACTTTCTTTCATATCTTCTAGATATTTGTTTAATTCTGTAACAGTATTATTAAGCTTTTCTAAAATATCATTATAAACATCTGGTTTTAAATAATATAAGGATAAATTTTCAAGTTCACTTTTAATTGAATTTATACCTAATCTATGGGCAATTGGCACTAATACATTCATTGTTTCATTAGCTTTTTCTTTTTGCTTTGCTGGATTAATGGCCCAATTAGTTCTCATATTATGCAATCTATCTGCAAGTTTAATATATAAAACTCTAACATCTTCTGCTAAACCTACTAAGATTTTTCTTAAATAAATAATTGATGATTCATTATTATCAGGAAGTTCAAGTTTATTTATTTTTGATACAGATTGCACTATTTTTGCCACTTCTTCTCCAAAATCATTTTGTAAGTCTTCATAAGTTTTATTACCATTATTAATTACCTCATGAAGTAATGAAGCAATAATTGTAGTATCATCAACATTTAAATCCATTAAAATTTTTGTTACTTCAAGTGGATGAGTAATAAAATCATCACCACTAAGCCTTTTCATTCCCTTATGTTCATTTAAAGCATATTCATATGCTTTTTTTATTGTTTCGTAATTTTCTCTTTCTTTTAATCTATCCTCTAAATCTTTAAATGTTATTGTATCTTCCATAAGTCACCTCATATTTATTTAAAGTATTTAAAAATTTTTACATATATTTATTATATAACACTTTAAGTTTTATTTAAAGGAGATTTATGGCAAAAAAAAATAATCTGTTTATAAAATCTACATTAATATTAATACTAAGTGGTTTTTTAACAAAATTTATAGGTTTTATTATCAGAATTGTATATACAAGAATAATTGGCCCATATGGAATAAGCTTATATGCTATTGCAACGCCAACTTATTCATTACTATTAACAATAGCTACTCTTGCAATACCAATTTCTATATCTAAATTAGTAGCGGAAAATAAAGGTCGAAGTATTAGAATATTAACTACTGCAGCTGCAATCATTTTAACTATTAATGCAATACTTATTTTAATAATATTTGCAAGCAGCAATTTTATAGCAGAAGTATTATTAAAAGAACCACTAGCATCTCCTATTTTAAAAGCTATGGTATTAACTTTGCCATTTGTATCCATTTCTAGTGTCTTAAAAGGTTATTTTGCAGGTAAACAAAACATGATACCCCATGCAACAAGTAATATTATAGAACAAATAGTTAGATTAATAATAATAGTAGCAATCCTGCCAATTTTAATGAAAAAAAATGTTTTAATTGCAATACTCGGACTAATACTACTAACAATTGTATCAGAAATAACAAGTATTATTGTATTTTTCTTCTTTTTACCTAAAAAAATTAATTTTAATACAAACTTAAAACCGAACATGACAATAACAAAAGATATTTTAGATATATCTATACCGACTGTATCAAGTAGGATAGTAGGAAACATTGGCTATTTTTTTGAGCCTATAATACTTACAAACTTACTTTTATTAACCGGCTACAACAATCAATATATATTGGCTGAATATGGTGCATATAACGCTTATAGTATTTCTCTTTTAACAATGCCATCTTTTTTCATTGCAGCGGTTGCAACTTCTTTGCTTCCAGAAGTAAGTAAATTTTATACTGATGGAAATATGATAATGGTAAAAAGAAGAATAAAACAAGGCTTGTTATTTGCATTTGTTATAGGACTAGGATTTTCTATATTTATTTTTTTATTTAGAGATCCACTACTATTTTCGCTTTATAAAACAACAATAGGAAGCAAATATATTAAAATACTTGCTCCCGTCTTTGTTTTGTTTTATTTAGAAGGAGTTTTAACATCAAGTCTTCAAGCCATGGGATACGCTAAAACAACTATGAAAATATCTTTATATGGTGTTTTAATTAAGCTTATTTTTTTAAGTATACTATCACTTTGTCATATTGGTGTATATAGTTTAGTTATATCTGAGATAATAAACATACTTTTTGTTGTATATCTTAATTTTAAATGCTTAAATCAAAAACTAAAATCTAATTAATCGATATAATTATATCTACTGGTTGATCAACATCAGCTTTAAATGAATTTTTTTGTATTCTAAAATAAAAATAATCACCGGCGAACATTGAACCATTAATAATAACTAACATATCATCATTCCAATAAGTATTACCAGTAGCATTTAAATATTTAGCATTTGTTAAATCATAAGATGGCATATATCTCCCCATATATAAAGCGTAATTCGGATACCACTTAACTTTTAATTCAAGATTATTAATATCTTCATATACCTTAAATTTTATAGTATCTAAAATTGAACCTCCCAAAGGCGCACTTCCTGAAGCATGCACAACAATATTCCCGCTTTCATCAATTGTATAACTTACAAATTCACTAGAACCATCTAACGAAAAAGATTGCTTATCAAAATAAACATAACATCTATCACTTGTATTAGATTGCATTATCACTCTATTTGTTTCGTTATTCCATGAAAGTGTTCCGCCATTTTCACAACCAGATAATCTTTCGTTAAAAACATATCCTTCCTGCGGCCATGAAGTATCAGTAGTAGATTGATACTCTCCACTACCAGATGTCGTTTCATACATCATAGTTATTGCATTTGAGTTTATTACATGCACTCCAGTATCATTTTTTAATATTATATTTTCTTTCTTAATAAAATATTTTTTTTGCATATATATTAGAAAAAACGTGCAAAATATAACTAATAAAACAAATATCATAGCCTTATTTTTATTACTACTTAAAAACTTCATAAAATACTCCTTAACTTATTTTAAGTTATCTAAAATAAGTATAACCTATTTTAAGTTATAGGTCAATAACTTATTTTAAGTTATGATATGGTCTTTTTGGTGATAAAATATGAATAGATTAAAAGAACTACGAGAAGATAAAGATTTATTTCAAAAAGATATAGCTAAAATTTTAAATATGTCTCAAACAGGATATTCACAATACGAAACAGAAACTAATGATATTCCAACAGAAGTTTTAAAAAAATTAGCTAATTTTTATAATACCAGTATAGATTACTTATTATATGAAACAGATGAAAGAAAACCATATTCTAAATCAATAATGCAAACAAAAAACAAGTTTTAACACTTGTTTTTCGTCTTTTATTCATTACTTTCTTTAATAATTTCCAATGCTTTATGCATCTTTAAATCATATTCGATAACATCCATAGAACCATATGCTTTAACTAATTCTTCAACTGAAACGTTATATTGTTTTGCCATTTCTTCAGCTCTTGCTTTAATTTCTTCTTCTGTAAATTTAAGATTTTCTATTTCAGCAACGCCTTCAATTAAGTAACGATATTTAACTCTTTTTTCAGCTTCAGGAGCCATCATTTTATGTAAATCTTCTTCTTTTGTTCCAGTCATTTTATAATAATCATCAATATTCATACCTTGCATTTGAAGTTGTGTAGCATATTGATCAATCATTCTGTGAACTTCATCGTCAATTATTTCTTCATTTATTTCAACTTTCATATTTTCAGACGCTTTTTCTAAAAGTTTATCAACAAATTCATCATCAATTTGATGTTCCTTACGATGTTTGATATCTTCTTTTATTTTAGTCTTTAATTCTTCTTCTGTTTTAACATCGTCATATCCTAAATCTTTAAAGAAATCTTCATTAATATCTGGTAAAACTCTTGTTTTTACTTCATTAACTTTAACTTTAAATGTAACATCTTTACCTTTCAAATCTTCAACATAATTTTCAGGAAATTTTAATTCTAATGTTTTTTCTTCACCGCTCTTAAGGCCGATTAATCCTTCTTCAAACCCCGGAATAAATGAATGAGATCCAATTTCAAGAGGATAGTTTTCTCCTTTACCGCCATCTATTTCTTTACCATCAACTATTCCAGTGAAATCAATAACAGCAGTATCTCCTTCAGCTACAACACCATTTTCTTTAACTACAACATCTGCTAAATGTTCTCTTAAATGATCAATTTCATGTTTAATTTCTTCATCAGTTACTTTAGCTTTTTCTTTTTTAACATTTAATTTTTTATATTCTCCTAAAGTAACTTCAGGTTTAGTAATAATAGTAAACTTAAATATTACATTTGAATCACTAATACCTGTCACATCAACTTTTGGTTCAATAACAGGAACTAACTTAGAATCTTCTAAAGCCTTTTTGTATGCAATACTAATACAAGCATCTACAGCATCCATGTATAAAGATTCAATTCCAAATTTCTTTAAATAAATTTCTTTTGGAGCTGCCCCTTTGCGAAATCCATCAATTTTAGCTTCTTTATTTTTTTTCTTAAAAGTAGCATCTAAAGCAGATTTCCATTCTTTATCAAGTTTAATTTCAATTTCATGTACATTTTTCTTCATAATATTTCCTTTCCTAACAACCATTATTATATTATAAGTTATAAAATTTAGCAAATAATATTAATTTTGTTAATTTTAATAATCAAAAAACTAACACCATAGTTAGTTTTAAGCAATTTTTTCTATTTTAATATTATATCCACCATTGGGTGAAGCAACTTCTACTATGTCTCCAATTTTGTGTTTAAGTAAAGCTATTCCTAATGGAGATTCATTTGATATTTTATTTTCAAATGGATCGGCTTCCATAGAACCAACTAATTTATATTCTTCAGTTTCTCCATCATCATAACTAATAGTAACAGTTGATCCTAAATCAACAATACCCTTATCCTTATTATCAATTATTTCAGCATGTTCAAGTTTATATTCTAGTTCTTGAATTTTTGCTTCAATCATGGCTTGTTCATTTCTAGCAGCATCATAATCAGCATTTTCAGATAAATCTCCTTGAGCCCTTGCTTCTTTTAAAGCTTTAATAACTTCAGGACGACGAACATTTTTTAAATCATTTAATTCAGTTTCAGCTTCTAAAAAACCTTCAGCAGTCATGATAAATTTATTTTCTTTTTTCATTTTATATCTCCTTTTTACTTCATTTTCAGTTCATAATAATACTATAAAAAATCATTTTTGTCAAATACTTTTAAACGCATCATGTCATCTTTTTCAACTGTTTTATTTAATGGGATTTTAACAATTGCTTTTGGATGTCTTGATACATCAATTTCTTCTAGATTTTCATTATATATCTTATTAATAGTCCAATTAAAAGTTTCCATATTTGGTCCAAAAAATTGAACTTCATCACCAACTTTAAAATAATTTCTAGATTCTAAGACAACCATTTCATTTTCTTTATCATAACCTAAAACTAATCCTAAAAAATCTTGATTAGATAACTCTTCTCTGCTATTAAAATATTGTTCATCAACGCCTGGAAGTTTATCATAAAATTGTGGAGTAGATTCACGATTTGCACATCTGTTAAGTATATTTAAATAATAATTTTCTAAACCCTTAGTCAGTTTATTATTTAAAGCTGCATCAATCATTCTTCTATAACAAAGAATAACTGTAGAAATATAATATATTGAACGCATTCTTCCTTCTATTTTAAATGAATCAATTCCTAAATCAATTTCATCTTTAATAAATGGAATCATATTTAAATCTTTTGGAGTTATTGTTAAATCAGGTTTATCTAAAACATTAAAATTCCAACGGCAAATTTGGGCACATCCCCCCCTATTTGAATCTCTAAGAGTTACATAATTAGATAATACACACTTACCGCTAAAGGAAGTGCACATAGCACCATGTATAAATGTTTCAACCTCAATACCAGTATCTTTTATTATTTTTATTTGTTCTTTTGATGCTTCCCTAGCCATTACTACTCTACTAACACCTAAATTTTTCCAAAAATTAACAGCTCTTTTATTAAGAAGACTAGCTTGAGTAGATAAACAAACACTAAACTTAAGATTTAATTCTTTAACTTTTTTTATAACTAAAATATCACTTGCAATTATTCCATCAACATTTATAGAATCTAAATATTTTAAATATTCATCTAGACCTACTAAATCTTGATTATGAAATACAATATTTACAGTAATATAAACCTTTTTATTAATACTATGAGCATAAGTAGTAGCTTCCTTCATTTCTTCTAAGTTAAAGTTTTTAGCATTAGCTCTTAAACTAAAATTTTGTCCACCAAAATAAACAGCATCAGCACCATACAAAAAAGCAAACTTTAATTTTTCAAAATCTCCAGCTGGGGCAAGTAATTCAGTCATTAATATCACTCACTTTATAAATAGTTGGCTTATCTAAAAATAGCATATCCGAATTAATATCATCTATCTTATTATCTTTAATTAAGGGTAATATTTTATCTTGTTCTAAATCAATTAAATCATACCAATAAAATAATACATTAGAACAATTTAATAATTCAAGACCATTAAAATATTTACCAGCATAAAACTTTGTGCCATAATCATTTTCAATAATCTTAAAATATTTTAATGGAGAAATTGTAGCATCCATTTTTCTTTCAATATTTATATTATGATGATTAGCATAATTACTAAGTAATAGTCTCCTTGAATACATTAATGTTTTTAACCCAAATACATTTACTACTAATGGTTTATTTGCTTTTTTTAATATTTCCTCAATTTCTTCTTTAGTTAAATCATTAGATACTATTACACTATCAACATATTCTAAATAATAATTAATAGATTCATAATTTGTTGCTATATGATCTAATAGTAAAATTTTAATCATAGGTAAATCTTTAACAATTTCAATTACACCTAAATCATCAAAAACAATACCCTTAGCTTTACTGTTTGCTAAAAGCTTTTCTAATATGTCTAAATCTTTATCCTCCAAAATTCTATTTACTAATATGTATCCATCTATTTCTTCAATAGAAAATTCTAAATTATAACCTACACAAAAAGATTTAAGAGGATATAAAAATTCTACATCTTTAATATCTCTTAAATCATTTATCATATTTTTATTAATAACTGTAACTAATTTATTTTTCATCTTTCTTCCATGTACTAATTGATAATCCATCTCCAATATCTTTAAAGACAGTATCAAATTCTTCATTGTTTTTTAAAAATGCAATATATCCTTCAATTTTTTCTACTAAACTTTTCAAATTGCCTTTATCCAATTTACTTGATTCACCTACATAACCATGAAACTTTAAATTATCAGTAATTATAACTCCTCCTGGATTTAAAAAGTTTTTATATTTTTCAAAAAACTTAGTATATTGACCCTTTGCAGCATCAATAAATATTAAATCATAACGTAATTCTTCACTTAAATTAAGTTCTAAAGCATCTTGATAAACTACATTTATTTTCTTTTCTAAACCACATTTTTTTACATTCTTTAAGCATTCCATATATCTAGTTTCATCACGTTCAATTGTAGTAACAACTACATCTTTATCACTTGATGCCATTAGTATTGCAGAATAACCTATTGCACTCCCAATTTCTAAAACGCTTTTCACATTATGATCTTTAATATATCGCATTATAAATGCAATTGACTTTTTTTCTATTATTGGAACATTATTTTCAATTGCATATTTTTCCATTTCCAATATATGTTCTTTCAATTTTTACTCACCTTATCCATATAATCTTTTAAATTCTAAAAATTCATTATAATCCGCAGTAAAATAAACATTACCAGTAACAATATCTGCAAAAAAATACAAATAATCAGTATTTGATGGATTTAATGCTGCTTTAATGCTATCAAATGACGGATTACAAATAGGTCCAACTGGTAAACCAATTAAATCAGACCTACGTGTATTATAAGGATTTTTATCATTTAAGTCAACATTAGTTAATATTTCCTTCATATCTTTTTGAACTCCATAATATGTAGTTACGTCCATACCCAAATTCATATTAACGCTTAATCTTTTATATATTACTTGACTAACTTTAGTTCTATCTTCATAATTTATAGCTTCTTTTTCAATTATACTTGCCATTGTAAGTATTTCATGAACTGAATAAGAACTATTATTAATTTGATTTTTTAAAGGTTCTATTTTTTTTGAAGTTTCATCAAGCATTTTTTTAACAACTGCTTCCAAAGTTGTATCTACATAAAAATTATACGTATTAGGATATAAATATCCTTCTAATGAATAATAAATATCACTATTTAAAATTTCATCATCTAAAAACCAATATTCATCAATTAATTTTTTTAAAAAATCTTTATTATTAATTTCTTCACATATAGTATCATATTCCAAATTAGTATTTTCTGCTACTAATTTTAAATATTCTTTTAAAGTTTTTCCTTCTTTAAAAGTAATACTTACTTCTTCTTTTTTCTCGTCCTTTATTTTTCCTTCACTTAATACTTCAACAATATCATTAACAGACATGTTTCTATTAAGTTCGTAATTGCCAGCTTGAATATTAGTTTTTCCAGAAATAAATATATATATTAATGCACTATACTCATTTTTTATTAAATCCGCATTCTTTAAATTATCTACTATAGTCTTTTTACTATCGCCATTTGCCACTGTAAAATTTACTACTTCACTTTTTTTGGAAACCGGATTAAGCGATGAAAAAAATAAAATAGCAATTATAACAATTAAAATTAAAATAACACTAACAATTATTATTAGTTTTTTTTTATTCACTACTATCTCCTCGATTCATTTTATTTTGTATTTGCATTAAAATGCTATCTAAAAATTCTAAAACAATTTCATCATCTACTGGTTTAATAGATTGTTTACCATCTACAAATTCGTAATTACCAGCATATGCAATAGTATCACCATAATCATTTTGTTCATTTTTAGTATAAATTATATAAGTTTTATCATTAGCTTCAATATTTAATAACACTTTATACATTTCTTTTTCATTACCATTTTCAATTATTAAATTATTTTCCTTCATTTTCTATCCTCTTTATATAACTTTCTAAAATTAATACTGCAGATAATATATCAGTATTTCCACTTTTATTTATTTTTTTTACTCCATTATTCTTCATAATATTTATTGCTTCTACAGTAGTAAGTCTTTCGTCTTCTAAATGAACTGCAATATTATTTTCTTCTAACATATTTTTAAAATTAATACTTCTAGTTGCAGCAAAACCCATTGAATTATCCATATTTTTTGGTAATCCTAAAACTACATCAGTTATATTATATTCTTTTATAATATCTAAGACTTCTTTTAAAGCAGTATTATAATCCTCTTTTTTAAATTTAATTAATACTAATGGACTAACAATAGTATTAGTTTTATCAGTTATTGATACACCTAAACTAGTAGTTCCTAAATCTAAACCTATAAATCTTTTCATTTTCCTAAATATGAATTTACTAAAGCCGTTAAAATTTCACTACGATTGTATTTACTTATCTTTTTTCTAGAATCATTAAAATTTGTAATATATTTAATATCCCCAGTTGTAATATATCCTACTAATTGACTTGTTGGATCATAACCTTTAAATTCTAAAGCTTCTACTATTTCATTTATAGTCATAAGTATTAATTCTTGTCTCAATTCAGCAACATTAAAGATACTTGTTTTATTTAAATCCATTTAACCACCTACTTTTTTATTGCTACAATAATTCTAACAAATTATACGTTATTAAGCAATATAAAACCAAGAAAAAAGATAGAAGAAAATTATCTATCTTTTGAGGATAAGGCAATACCAACTTATCTTTTTATTGTTTATATTTTAGAAAACTTTAATTTTAATATATTGTAGGAACTATAAGACTATAATTTATATTATAGAAAGGTTTGTAAAAGAGTTAATGATCAATAAACAAAAAAATATCTAACCTCGTCCTCCAAGAAGATAATATCATAAAAAATATTAAAAAATAATGATAAAAACGTGAAATATATGTGAATTTATTTAAATTCTTCTTCTCTATTTTTAAAAAATTTATAAAACTCTTTAACATTATCTAATTCACTCCATTTTCTTGTTTTGACCGGAATAGAATCTAAATCATAAATTAAGGCGTCTTTAATACCTAATATAAATGGTGAATGAGTAGCGATAATAAACTGACAATTAAAAAATCTCACAGAATCTTCTAAAAACTTTGCTAATTTAATTTGCATAATTGGAGATAAACTATTTTCTGGTTCATCTAATATAAAAATGCCATTTTCAGTTATTTCTTTTGTAAAATACATTAATGCTGTTTCTCCATTTGACTGCTCAACAATATCTTTTGCTAATATATTTTCTCTAACGTATTTTGACATAGTTTTCTTTCTTGCACTAATTACTTTTTTCATTTCTTCAATATCTGTTACATCTTTTGCTTTTTTATAATATTTATTATCAACAAATTCATTAACTAAATTATTTCTCTGATTAACAAGATTACTATTTATACATTTAACATTAATTAAATAGTCAAATATATCTTCGCTATTTATCATTTTTGTTTCAAAACAATTACTATTATTCATATCATATTTACAAAGTTTTAAGTAATTAATAAAGTTTTCACCTTTTAATAATTGAAGATTTCTAGAAGCACCAATTTTATTAGCAATTATATTTAATAGCGTTGACTTGCCAGAACCATTATTTCCATAAAAAATAGTTATATCACTAAAACTAATGTTTTCAAGTTTCTTATTTGGAAATATTAAAAAAGGATAATTATTTTTTATATATGTGCGAGTTTCTCCAGAAAGCATATACATTTCTTCTTCACTATTCAATAATTTAAATGATTTTAAATAAACCATACTTATCACCAACAATATAATATCAAATATATATAATTTTATCAATCATTTGTTCGCTTGTTTGTGAAATTAATTTTTTTATTACTTTTTATAAAAAAAACTTGAAACAAAAATACTTATGTGCTATGATTATTGTGCATGGACCTCTAGCTCAGTTGGTTAGAGCATCCGGCTCATAACCGGGCGGTCGTAGGTTCGAGTCCTACGAGGTCCACCATTT
>CALVXN010000011.1 GCA_944371315.1 uncultured Bacilli bacterium
ACTACTTTTGTTACTAGTTTACCAACAAAAGGTAAGAAAAAATCTAGCAAGGATTATTTTAATATAAGTGATGATAAAATAACTTGCACTATGTTACCAGTTAAAGGGGAAAACGGCGATGTTTATTATGCATTGCCAAATGATTATATGCCATATTTAGTTAATGACGAATATGCTAACCCTGGAATGATAGGTATTGTTGATGAAAGCGATAAATATACTGTTTATGATGGATCTGGAACTGTAACTTATTCTGATGGAAGCACAAAGGAACATTCATTTGAAGGTTATATTGGAGTTAGAAAAGATTATATTAATGAATTACTATATTTAGACGCTATTAAAGAAGCTATTGCAAATAAAAATGATAATATTACAACAGATTTACAAAGTGTTGGCGAAAATCTATATTTTTTAAAATCTGGTTATTCATTGTATTCTTTAGATCAAGATATAGATTATTTATCAGTATCTAAAACAGCAAATGAAAATGGAATAACCTATAATATAAGTGATGATATTTCCTCAAAATTTATTGGTGTTACTGATAGTATTTATAATGATCTTTTAGAATTAGAATCATTAAAACAAAATATAACTGACGCATATTATGATGAACAAACTATTAGTAGAAATTAACGGCATTTATTATGATGTGATAGCCACCTATCATTGCGATAAAAATAATAAAGATTATATAATATATACTGATAAAAGATATAATGAAAATACAAATGTATATGGTGGGTTGTATCATATACATAATGGAAAATATATTGTTAAAGCGTTGACAACTGATGAAGATAAAGAAATTTTTAAAGAATTAATAAAAACTATTATAAAAAATGTAAATAAAAAAGTTATTGATTTTCAATAGCTTTTTTATTTTAAAAATCCTTTTATTATTATTTCCTCGGCTTCTTTTTCTGATAAACCTAACGTCATTAACTTTAATAATTGCTCTCCAGCAATTTTTCCAATTGTTGCTTCATGAATTAAATTTGCTTCTACATTTTTAGCAAATATTTGAGGAATTGCTAAAACTTTGCCTTCATGTTTTATTATTGCATCGCAAGAAATATGGGCATAAGATTTATTATTACCTACTACATTTGAATAAAATTCTTGATATGATTTTTCTGTTGCCACAGATCTAGAAGTTACTTGAACGCTTGAATTTTTTCCATTTAATTCAATTTCAAATTCTGTTTTTGCCTTTTCTTTATCAGTAGTTAATATTTTTTCATTAATAATAAGGGTAGCATTTTTTTCTAGTATGGCTTTAGTAACTCTTATTGTTTCGCTCACTCCTTTAATTTGAGTGCTGTCCATTGTCATTTTAGCATCATTTTTTAAATGTATTTCTGTTACTGGATTAATAATTTTTTCTCCTTTTCCTGAGCCATAATGTTTTTCTACATATTTAACTTGAGAATTTTCTTCTAAAAAGAAACGATGTATACCATCATGTTGTGAGTCTTCATGTTTATCATTATGTATTCCACAACCAGCTAAAATAATTATATTAGAATTTTTTCCAATATGAAAATCATTATAAACAGTGTCTTTTAAGCCACTTTCCGAAATTATTACTGGAATGTGAATAATTCCAAATTTCGTATTCTCTTTAACATATATATCTAAACCATTTTTATTTTTTTTTGGAATTATATTAATATATGGACTTATTTTTCTTTCTATACTTTTACCATTTTTTCTTATATTGTATGCACTTGCTTTTTCTATTGATTCATCAATTACTTCTTTTAATAACAATTCATCTACTTTATTCATAGTTACCCCTCATACAACATTTTTCTGAATGCAGCAATTTATTTAATATTTCGTCTTTTTTCCCTACATTTATTATTTTTCCTGTTTCCATTAATATTATTTCATCTGCCATATTAAGAATTTTTTCTTGATGAGTTATTATTATATTTATTCCACACATATCTTCTTTCAAATATTTAAAAACATTTATTAATTTTTGAAAACTCCACAAATCTATCCCTGCTTCTGGTTCATCAAAAATTGCTATTTTAGGTTTAGTTGCTATAACAGAAGCTATTTCTACTCTTTTTAATTCTCCACCTGATAAAGTATTATTTATTTCTCTATCAATATATTCTTTGGCACATAGTCCTACTTTTGATAAATATTCACACGCTTCTTTTTTATCTATTTCTTTTTTTATAGCTATTTTTAGCAAATCATGAATAGTTATCCCTTTAAAAGTTATCGGTTGTTGGAATGCATAGCTAATTTTTAACTTTGCTCTTTCATTTATTGATAAATTAGTTATGTCTATATCATTAAAATATATTTTTCCTTCTGTTGGTTTTTCTATTCCCATTATTAACTTAGCTAATGTAGATTTTCCACTTCCATTAGGTCCAGTTATTGCATAAAGCCTGTTATCCATAAATTCTAAATTTATGTTTTTTAAGATACTTTTGTTTCCTTTTTTAAAACTTACATTTTCAAGTTTAATCATAACTACCTCCCTTTTATTTTATAAAAAGCACATTCTTTTTCATGACTATTAATTATCCCAATTGCTTGTAAATAGGAATATATTATTGTGCTTCCTACAAATTTCATTCCTCTTTTTTTTAAATCCTTCGATATATAATCTGACACATTATTTTTTGTTATTTTATTATCACTTATATATATTGTTTTATTATTTGTCCACTTCCATATATAATTTGAAAAATTTTTATATTCTTTTTGAATTTTTAAAAATATTTTTGCATTGTTAATTGTTGCTATTATTTTTAATTTATTTCTTATTATTCCTGTATTACTCATTAATTCATTAATTTTATTTTCGTCATAATAAGCAATTTTACAATAATTAAAATTATCAAATGCTCTTTTAAAATTTTCTCTTTTATTTAATATTATTTCCCATGAAAGTCCAGCTTGAAACATTTCTAAAATTAAAAATTCAAATAGTTTTAAATCATCTTTTACTGGATTACCCCATTCTTCATCATGATATTTAATATATTGCGGATTATTTAAATTACACCAAGAACATCTTTTCATTTGTTAGTCTCCGAATAATATTTTCTCTCTGATAAAATACTTGCGATATAATCTAGTTCTTCATATTCTTCATCAGAAAGTTCATTTATTATTATATCAATAAGTAATATTATTTCATCTATAGTCTTACATTTAGTAATGTCTATTTCATACCTTAGCAATACACTTTTTTCATAGTCATTAATTATAATATTTTTTCCATATTTTTTTAATTCATCCATTTTTATCTACTACCTTTTATATCTGGAATTGCTAATTCTTCAGTAAAAAATGAGTAATTTATTTTAAAATGTTCTTGATATTTCTTTTTTAAATCTTCTGGCATTGGACAATTTGTTTCTTTTTCAATCTGATTAATAATTTTATTTATATTTTCTTCTCTTATAACCCATAAATAACTAGATAGCAAATCTAAGTATTCTGAACTACTTATATCTAAAAAATGTCCTAACATAATATCATTATACATATTTTTTTCAAAATTATCATCAACTTTAATTAATGGTTTTAAGTCAAATATATCACAATTTAAAAATCTTGAATTATCAAATATTGGGCATAATTTTATTTCCCCATTTGAATATTCTGCAATTTCCCAATTGGTAATATTTCTATCACTTTGACCTACTAATTCATCAAATAAAAACATTTTTACAATTTCATCCATTAATGATGCTACTATTTCTTGCATATTTGGTCTATTTTTATAATATTCTTCTAAAGCTTGCCAAATTTCTTCTAACGTTGTTTTACCCCATATGGCTGCTTCATGCCCATATATGTTCATAATTATCTCATATCCTGATATATAATTTGCATCTACTTTTTTATAGCTTTCAGAAATAACACCCTTGTATCCCCCAATTGTTGCCAAATCATATTTTACACAGTCTAATCCTAAATCTTTGGCTATATAATATGCCATTAATTCGTTATAGCAAAATTTAGATATAAGAAAATCATACTTAAAAAAGTATTCTTTTTGATTACACCAAAAACTAAAAACAAAACTATTTCTTCCGGCAATTTTCCTTATGGCTACTGAACTATCATTTTTTTGTATTTCAATTAATATTTCTTCTGGACTTTTTTCCTCTTCTTTTTCTATATTTAATAAATCATTTAAATCTATATATCCTTTAATCCTTTTCATAGTAACCTCATATATTTACTTTTTTCAAAACAAAAGTCAAATAAATATGGTATTCCTAAATTATATAAAATATATTTATTTTTCAAAAGTTTAAATCAAAAGAATACCTTTTTGCCTTTTGCCTGCTTATATTATAAATGATTTATATACATTTTCAAATTAAATTTTTCTATATTTTTGAAATTAGTTTAATTTTTTATAATAAAAAATTGGATATTTCTATCCAACTATTTTACTTCAATATATTTTTTATTTTTATCTTCATCAACTTTTTCAACTGATATTGTTAATATACCATCTTTAAATTCTGCTTCAATTGATTCTTCATCAATGTCTTCTAAATGAAAACTTCTTTCAATTTTACCATATACTTTTCTTTCACGATGTAAATATTTTTTATTTTCTTCTGTTTTATTTTCTTTTTCAGCTTTAATTACAATGTTTCCTTTATTACATTCAACTTTAATATCTTTTTTGTCATATCCAGGAACATCCATTTCTATATATATTTTGTCATCCTTTTCATAAATATCACATTTCATTTTATTTTCTGTTGTCAAATCACTTAACATATCATCAAAAAACATTCTACTAGGTAACATAAATAATCATCTTCCTTTCTTTTTTATTATTTTCAAAATACTTATGTTTATTCTTGAAAATGTTTTATCAATATTTCTTATTGACATGATTAATATAACACTAAAATTAGCACTTGTCAATATTAAGTGCTAATTTCACATAAATTTCATTTAATCCACTCTCAGTGCTTCAACAGGATCTTTTTTGCTTGCCATTTTAGATGGTATTAAACCTGCAATTATTGTAAGTGTTATACTGATAATTACTAAAATGATGGCTCCTTTAACAGGTAATATTGCAATATTAGAAATGTTTGCTAACTCTTTAATAATCATGTTAATTGGTATATTTAATAGCAAGGTTACTAGTATTCCTAATACTCCAGAAATTAAGCCTTCAATAAATGTTTCAGCATTAAATACTCTTGATATATCTTTTTTACTTGCACCAATTGCTCTTAAAATTCCTATTTCTTTTGTTCTTTCTAATACTGATATATAAGTTATTATCCCTATCATTATAGATGATACTATTAATGAAATACTTACAAAAGCCATTAGTACATAACTTATAACATCTATTATTGTTGACACACCACTAATCATTAATCCTACTACATCACTATAATTTATAATATTTTCATCGTCCTGTTTTTCGTTGTAGCCATCTATTATTTTAATTATTTCTTCCTTTGCATCAAAATCTTTGGGATATAAATTAACAGCAGTGGGATTATCTAAATCTATTACTCCTATTTTATTTAATACTTGTTCATAACTTGCATTAGCTGTATCTTTATAATTTTCAATTACTTTAGCCATTTCTTCTGGGCTTAAACTTTGCAAATATTTTAATATTTCTGGTGATAACGATTCCATATCAAATTCTTCGCTACTAAACTTTTGTCCTGTAAATATATTAATATCTGGATTTTCTTTTTGTTCTTTAGCAATTTTAGTTTCGTTACCTTTATCTATAACATATTTTTCTAAATCATTTAAATAAAGTATACCTCCAGTAGTAGATTTTGCTAATGATTCTTCGTTTGGCTTTATAATACCTGTAATTATTAATTCTTCAGCATTATCTAATTTTTCCTTTAAATATTCCTCATCATCTTTTTTATTAATCCAAATCCCATTTTCTTTTTCATAATAATCAGAGTTTAATAAAAATTTAAATTTTAAATTTAATAAATCTTCTATTTCATATGATGTTTCTTTACTTTCGAATGCAACTCCATTTACAATATTTTGATACATTTCTTTTAGTTCTTTACTATCTTTTAATCCTAGTGCATATAAAGTAAAATCACTAATTTCATTGTTTTCATCTACTAATAAAACTACTTCATTATAATTAGTTGGCCAAGATCCAGCTACTAAATCATACATTTGCTCATTCATTTCTTGACTATCAAACATTTCCACGAAAACATCGGTTGACATAAATTCTGATTGCATTGAATTAAGTGACATTCCAATTTCATCTAATACATTATTAGGATTTACTTGAACTATTTCATCACCACTATCTTTATATATTTGAAGTTGTAAATCATATGAATAATCAATTGCTGAAGTGTAATTTTTAATATCACTTTTTTCACTTTCAATATATTTTTTAAAAGATTCTAAATTATTACTTTTTACTTTTGAGGACATAGCACTCATCATATCTGTCATTACATTATTCGAATATATTTTATCATTATCATGATTTGTTTCTTCATCACTTGGTTGTAATGTTTCTATGAAATCAGTTAAATTAACTGATTCTTTTTGAATTGTTATCGGATAACTGGTAAGAGTTTCTTTTTGAACATTATCAATATATGTTTGAACACCATTAGATAAAGACATTATTAAAGCAATTCCAATAATGCCAATTGAACCCGCAAATGCAGTTAAAATAGTTCTTCCTTTTTTAGTAAGCAAATTATTTAAACTTAAATTAAATGCTGTCCAAAAACTCATTGATGTTTTTTTGTTTTTATTGCTTTCTTTTTCCTTTTCTAGCTTTTCGGTATATGGCCTTGTATCACTAGTTATTTCTCCATCTAATAAATTAATTATTCTTGTAGCATATTTTTTTGCTAGTTCTGGATTATGTGTTACCATAATTACAAGTTGATTCTTTGATATTTCTTGTAAAATTTCCATTATTTGTTCACTTGTTTTTGTATCTAATGCTCCAGTGGGTTCATCTGCAAGTATTATGTCTGGGTTATTAACCAAAGCTCTTGCGATTGCCACTCTTTGCATTTGCCCCCCCGACATTTGATTTGGTTTTTTATATAATTGATCTTTTAACCCAACTTTTTCTAATGCTTCTTTTGCTTTTATCCTTCGTTCTTTTGGACCAACACCAGATAAAGTTAATGCTAGTTCTACATTTGATAATACGTTTTGATGTGTAATTAAATTATAATTTTGAAATACAAACCCTATTTTGTGATTTCTATATGTATCCCAGTCTTTATCTTTATATTTTTTTGTGCTAACCGAATCAATAATTAAATCACCAGAAGTGTAATGATCTAGACCTCCAATGATATTTAAAAGAGTTGTTTTTCCACATCCTGATGGTCCTAGTATTGCTACAAATTCATTCTTTCTAAATTCTATGTCTATTCCTTTTAATGCTTTTATTTGTTCATTCCCTAAAACATAATTTTTCTTTATATTTTTTAATTTTAGCATTTTATCTCCCCTACTTTTTTATAATTTCAAAATCTATCATTTTAATATTTATTTTTTCTTTGTATATTTTATACCTTAAATTATTTTCTATCTTAATTAACTGATTAACATTTATATTATCATCTATCCCCATTTCTATTGTTATACAGTAAAAATTTTTTACATTAATTAAAGAAATATCTGACAATTTAACTTCTTTATAGCTATTCATTATTTTTTTTATTTTATTAGTTATCTTAGTTGAGGTATCATTTTGACCTGTTATTAATACAACATTGTCAATTATTATTTTCATTCCTTTATAAAATATTATCACTACAATAAATAAATTTCCAAAAAAGTCAAATATTGAAACCCATATACTTAATATTATAAATATACTAGAAATTAATGTTATTAAAGCATCATAAAATGAACTTCTAGAAGACATAAATAATACTTGGCTTCTTATTTTTTTGCCAATCTCTAATAAATATTGTGCATTTAAATAAAGGAAAAGTAATATTATTATTAATGTAAAAATGATTTTATGATTTGCTACATCATATGTTAAATAAATAGATTTTAACAATATAAAACCTGCGACTAAAATAAATATAAATCCCACAAAAATTTGGGCGATATATTCAACTTTTCCAAAACCGAATGGATGCTTTCTATTAGCTCTACGATGATTTATTTTACTACCTATATAAGCCAAAAACTCTTGAATAAAATTACATAAGGTATAATAACCACTAGCAACTAAAGTATAACTATTAAAAATTAAACCTCCTATTATTTTTAATAAAGTTACCATAATATTAATAATCATACTAAAAACTAAGTTTTTATGTTCTTTTTTCATATTTACCTCTTAAAAATTATATCATACTTTTTATATATTTATTTAATTAATCATAATATATTTTTCTTTTAATAAATCCTTAGGTATTCCTTTGTCACTAAAATTTCTTACGCTTATTGATTTAATCATATTATTCATTTTTAATAACCCCTTAGTATTAATATAACACATTTTTTTCTAAACGCTTGATTTTTATATTATTTTTTGTTATTCTATTTACGTGTCATGGCGGAATTGGTGAAGTGGTTAACACGGTAGATTGTGGCTCTATTACGCAAGGGTTCGATTCCCTTATTTCGCCCCATTTGAATTTAACTTACAATCTGTAATTGGTTTGTAAGTTTTTTGTTTATATAAAATTTACTATCTATCATGTTATATAAAACAAAAAAGATGATAAACAAAAAATATTAATGAAAAACTTTTTAAAAAAGCAAATAAATCAATTCAATTTATCAATATTAAAGAACAACTTTAAAATATCTTTTTATTAAATAAAGATATTTTTGTATAATAATCTATTAAAAAAGCGCTTATTATTTTAATAAACACTTAATTATTAGTTTTATAAATTATAATTTATGTCAATTATTGTCCCTAATTATTCTACAAGGATTTCCATATGCAACTTTGTTATCCGGTATATCTTTTGTTACCACACTTCCAGCCCCTATTACTACATTATTTCCAATTGTAACTCCTAGAAGTATAATTACACCCCCACCAATCCAAACATTATTTCCGATAATAACTGGCTTTGTTTGTGTTTTACAGAATTCAAATGAACCATCATCTTTAGGCAATCCAAATCTTTGAGTAGCATTTGTTGGATGATATGCTGTATATATTTGAACATTTGGAGCAATTAATCCATTTTTCCCTATTACAATATTATTGTCATCTAAAAAAGTGCAATTCATATTTATTTCTGTATTTTGCCCAATATATATATTATTTCCATAATCAACATAAAATGGAGGTGTTATCCATACATTTTTTTCAACTTTTCCTAACAATTTTTTTAATATTTTATTTTTATTTTCTAAATCTTCTGATTGTGTATTATTGTATTCTCTTACTAAATTTTTAGCTAAATGCCATCTTTCTAATAATTCTTTATCTCCACAATCATAAAGTTCTCCCGCTAACATTTTTTCTCTTTCTGTCATAAATTCATCACCTTTATAAATTATTATTTCTTTTTCTCTTTCTTAAATTTTTCATAAACAGCTAATTGAGAAAAAAACGCACAAAATAAACTTGGAATTACAGCATAACCAGCATTTATTTGCCCCTTATTTATTAAAACATACCCTGCTCCAATAAATGTTATAATCATAAATATAAATGTCAAAACTCTAAAAATTTTTTCTTTGTTCATATTGTTTTCTCCTTATAAGCTTATAATTTTTATAAATTTATAATATCATCTTATTTAGAATTAATCCATATTTTTAGAAAAAACTTATTTTCAATTTGCGTAATTTAATAAAATAATGTATAATATTTGAAAATTTTTAGGGGGAAGATTATTATGATATTTTTAGAAGGTATTCCATATGGTAAGAACATTTTATATCAAGATGGATTGGAATATAAAGGTATTAAACAAGACTTATATATTCAAAAAACTTATTTTAAAGAAACTGGTAAAACACAATATTTTATAAAATCTTTTATTAAAGATAATGGATCTTTTACGTGTCAAGGATATATTTATTTTTATTTAAATGATGATTCTAAAGCCAGTGATTTTATTGGTGTTTTTGTGAAAAAAGAGTTTCGCAATTCTGGATTAGCTTCATTATTAGTAGCTTCTTGGATTGATTTTTGTTTTAATAATGGATATGATTTTTTGGGAACAAATAAAACACAAAGAAAACCTTTTCTTTTATATTTATTAAAAACCTATGGATTTGAAATATTTGATGAAACTATCTATAGTAAATCCCCAAACACAATTCAAATTTGTAGATCTAATTTTGATAGCACTAAATATTTACTTTTTAAAAATACTGAAGCAAAAGAATTTTTTATGCGAGGAAAAATTGCAAAAGAAGATAACTATATGGCAATTGATGAATTAATGCCAGGCATGAGTTATTTAGATAGTGTTCTTTTATCTCAAATTTATCATCTTGAAAACTATACGAGAGCTTCTGAAAAAACACAATTAGTTTTAAATAGGCACAAAAAGTAATATTTTATAAAAATAAAATCTAGCTTTAACTAGATTTCAACTTAATCGTAAATTGAAAAAATCTATACGAATTGTTTAAAATTAATAAAATTCAGATTTTTTAACAATTTAATTTATACTAAAAATATCAACATATTTATAATCTTTTTTATTTTTAAGTAGTTCAATTATTTCTTCTAATTTATTTCCATCTATCAAAATAACTTCATTTACTTTTGCCAATTTTATTGCTCCTTTTGTAAACATATTATTTGTAATAACAATACATTTATCAGCATTATAATATTTTTGAGCTCCTAAGACTTCTTGAACTGGCGTATTATCTAATAGGTTAGAATAGTGTTTTGCCTGCACTATGTATTTTATATTATTCTTATACATTTCTAAATCTCCACCTTGATCTCCGCTATGGCCACATTTATTTGTCTTATATCCCAGTTCCTTAAATAATTCAACTAAAAAATTTTCAAATGAATTTCCATCTTGCACATCTTTATATTTATTTTTAAAATTAGTGTATGTGTCGAATCCTTCAAAGTTATTATTAATTATTCTTTGTGTTTTTGCTATATTCCTATATTTTTTTATTTCTTCATTTAATTTATTATTCCAAGATGGAAATTGATATGTGCTTTCTATTAAACATTTTACTCCTCTTTTATATGTATAACAGTAAAATATTTGTCTTAAAATTTCTTTTTTATTTGTATAAAAAACTCCATCCTCGCTATATTTTCTACATAATTCTGTTATTATTTTTGAAATATCACTAAAAATAAATTGTTGTCCATTTTTCTTGTTGTTAATAATAACATCAAACTCATAACTAAACTTTTCAACTTTATCCGGATTTTTTTGATTTTCTTTTACTGTGTCTTGTATTCCAAAGTTTAAACTTTTTTTCTCAATTTCAAATTTTTTTGATTCTGATAAAATATAAATGAGCAATGAAAAATCAAAATAATTCATTTCTAATTTAAAAGATTCTTTATATAATTCTGAAGCTTCCTTTATAATTTCATCATATTCAACATATTTGTTTACTATATTTGTAATAAATCTATAAAATGGATTAGTTTTATCCATATCATTATATTTATTATATATGTCTATCACTTTTATTAACTCTTTTGTCAAAATAAAATATATTGTTAATTGATAAATAATTTCATTAGTTTTATTATCAGATGAAAAAAGTTTTTTTGTAAATAATAAATCATTTGATTTTGTATATTTCATATTATGAAAATATATCAAATCATTTAATACATCCATATCATAATCATTTGATAAAGAATCCATAACGATTTTAGTAGCATTTTTTATATTATTTTCATCTATATTTAGTGGTAATGAAATTTCTAAAATTTCTTTTATAATTTTATAGTAATAATTATCTTTAGGAATAGTATGTGTTATATTGTATTTTTTAAACACTTTGTAAAATACTTCATCAAATTTAACTTTCATTAAATTATTGTTAAAATCAATTTTATAATTATTGTCTTTTGATAAAATATTATAAAATGTAAATACTAATTTACCATAATTTTTTTCACAGTAATTGTTAAATTCTTCTTCCATTTTTTTATTGGTATGTCTTTTTATTTTATTTTCTCTATATTGTTTATACTTTTCAAATTTTTCTTGCTCTTTTATTTTTTTAACCTCTTCTTCGCTATTTTCTTTTTTATTTACTTTTATTAACAAGGGACTATTTTGTTGAGTTTGATTATCAATTCCAGTCGTAATATTTTCTATTTGCTGTTCACTTATTTTTTGATTTTTCTTTTCATTTTTTTTAATTAAAAGAGAATTATTTTGTTGAATGTGATTATTAATATTTGTGTGAGCAGTCTCTTCTTGTTTCTCTTTTGCTTTGCTTTTTGTTTGTTCAGTGTGTTTTTTTATTTTTTCTTCTTCTATTATCTTTTCATTCGTTTCAATATAACTTTTATTGTTAAAAATATAGAGCAAAATTGATCCAATCACTAATGAAAAAATTGCATCACTTTTATTACTACCAAAATTAGAAACTCCAATTAAAATATATAAAATTCCAAATATAATGGAAGTTATTCTTTCAAATATATAAATAGTTTTTCTCTTAACGTTTATGATTGATAAGAATGAACTAATAACATCAATAATCCATCCAATTAATCCCAAACCAATTGTAAATAAATATATTATTCCTTCAATTGGTTTTTTATCAAAAAATTTATGAAAGCCTACTACCCCGCCAAACAATGTTATAAACATTGTTTTTATTTTACTAATCATACAAACCACCAACTTTATAAAAAATATTAGATTTATGGATTTAGTATACCATATTAAAAAAAATTATTAAAGATTGCTTAATATCATTAATTAAAATGAAAAGTACATTATATTTTAATTTGTTAAAACAATTGTAAGCGTTAATTTAATTAAAAATGAAATTTGCATTTCTAATCATATTAAGCTACCACAATTTATTTTTTATAAAAAATATGTTCTTTAAGATGGGTTATTAAATTTTTTTATCAATCAAAAATTAAAATAATATTAACCTTTTAAATAAATAAATTTTTAAAATATTACTGGCTAATATAACGCATTTTTTTTATTTAAAAACTAAGAAATTCTTGAATTTAAAAAGACTGTTGACGCATTTTATTTTGACCTTGTCAACAGTCTGAAATAAAACCTAGCTTTAACTAGATTTTATTTTGCATTTGATTGTTTTAAAAAGGGATTTTTCTTTATTTTTATATATTATTAATATAACACCATTAATTTTATAAATAATTAAGGTTTCATTAATATTATGACACTTTAAAATACATTGGCATATACATATATTGAAAGGAATGAAATATAAAATTATGTCTATTACTTTTTCTTTATTACTAGAAAGAGTAAATTTAAGACTTTGGCCTATTAATTTGTGGTATTTTAAAGCGTATTTGACAACTTTGCTTTAACTAGGTATTCCCCATCTAATACATTTCCAAACATATATTTACCTTCCGCGTTTGTATATGTAGTAGATACTAATGTTTCAACACCATTTAATATTTGATATAAACCAACAAAAGCATTTGGAACTATTACCCCTAAATCCGTTTTTATTATTCCAGATACAGTATTATTAATATCACCAGTTGTGCTAGTTAATGTTGTTGTTGCATTAAACATTGTTCCACCAGTTAAAGCTACATTGTTAATTTCAGATGTTTGATAGCCAGTTTTTTCAAATATTAGTTCATAATTACCATCAATTATTTTATCTAAAATATATTCTCCATCGGCTATACTAACTGTGCTAGATACTAATGTTTTTATATCTCCAACAACACTATATAACGATACTTTTACGTCATTTAATGGCAAATTTGTAACGCTATCTGTTAAAATACCATAAATAATATTTTGTTTAGCAACTTCATTATTTATTAATGCTAAATTAATTTCTACTGATGTTGGGCTTGAAATTGTTAAAGGAACTGATGCGGATAAATAATTTCCATCTTTTACTGCAGCAATAGTGTAAATTCCCATTGGTAAATCACTAATTGCATATGTTCCGTCGGTGCTTGAAACTGTATGAGCATATGGTGTTCCATCTGCTAAAAATACTTTAACTGTTGCACCAGCTACAACAGAACCAGTTAATAAAGTAGTATCATAAATTGTTCCTCTTACACTTCCGTTTGTGTCAATTGGTGGCAACGATAAATTAAGATTGATATCTGCTTCGTTATTATTTGCTAACGTAAATATTTGTGAAACGTTTAATTTTAAAATATCATTATTCATTTTTTACACCCCCAATATAATATATTGTTATTTTTTTAAACAAGCCATTTCTTTTGCCTAAAAAGTTATTTTTTAGTTGAACTCTTTATTTGGATATGTTAACATTTGTTTAGGGTGATTAATTTGAAAAATGTATGTAAAATTTTACTTGTTTTTGTGCTATGCTTAACAATATGTTCATGCGAAAAAAATGAAAATGAGTTATTAGTGGATAAAATTAATGAATTGGAAAATAAAATTAATACATTAATTGATGATAATTCCAATTATAGTGACAATAATTACGATGATGTCATTAATGATGGTGAGGGAAATACAACTATTGATACTAATGAAATAGTTAATACATTAAATGAATATAAAAATAATGCTAATGATATTTTAAATAACATTAATGATTTAAAAGTTCCAAATAAAAGAAGCGAAGTAATTGACTTATTTTTTAAATGGAAAACTACTATTGAAAAACTTGATACTGAATTAGATTATTATGAAAACAATTTAGAAAATATGTATAGAAATAATGAGCTTTCTTATACAGACTTTAGAAAATATGATAATGATATTGAAAATATAGAAAATATATTAGATAAAGCGGAAGACACTTTAGAACTTAAAACGAATTATGATGACTAATAAAAAAGTCATCTTTTTTTTGCCAAAAATTAGCAAACATTTGTTCTGATTATATGTTATAATATTTTTGGTGGTTTTATGAATATGCAAGAAAAATTAAAAATTTTAGCTGATAGCGCTAAATATGATGCTTCTTGTTCATCCAGTGGTAGCAAAAGAATTAATAAAAATGGAATTGGTAATGCATCTTATAGTGGTATATGCCATTCATTTTCTTCAGATGGCAGGTGTATTTCATTATTAAAAATATTAATGACAAATTGTTGTATATTTGATTGTAAATATTGCATTAATAGAAAAAGTAATAATGTAAAGCGAGCAATATTTACCCCTCAAGAAATATGTGAATTAACCATAAATTTTTATAAAAGGAATTATATTGAGGGACTATTTTTAAGCTCCGGTATAATTAATAGTCCTGACTGGACAGCAGAAAAATTATTAGAAACCATATTATTACTCAGAAATAAATATAAATTTAATGGATATATTCATGTAAAAGCTATTCCTGGTGCAAATCGTAATTTAATAAAAAAAATAGGAAGTTTAGTTGATAGAATGAGTGCAAATATAGAACTTCCAACTAATGAGAGTTTAAAATTGTTAGCACCAAATAAAAATGAAAAAGATATCAATAATATTATGCAAACAATAAAAAATAATAAATGTAAAGATTTTGTTCCAGCTGGGCAAAGCACCCAAATGATTATTGGAGCCGCTAAAGAAACTGATTTTCAGATTATGAAAAAAAGTTTTTATCTATATAAAAATTATAATTTAAAACGAGTTTTTTATTCAGCTTACGTCCCAGTAAATAACGATAAGCTACTACCAAATATAATAACGCCCCCACTTCTTAGAGAAAATAGATTATATCAAGCTGATTGGTTATTACGATTCTATAAATTTTCTTTAAATGATCTTTTTGATAATTATGAAAATTTTAATGTATTGTTAGATCCTAAAACAGATTGGGCAATTAGACATTTAGATAGATTTCCCTTAGAAGTTAATAATGCGTCTTTTGATGAATTAATTAAAATACCTGGTATAGGATTAAATAGTGCTAAGAAAATTTTATCTTCGCGTAAAGTTTGGTCACTAACTTTTGATGATTTGAAGAAGATGGGAATTTCTCTTAAAAAAGCTAAATATTTCATTACATGCAATAATAAATACTATAGTGAAAAATATACAATTAATCAAAGCTTAATTTATGCTAATTTAATTAACAATGAATTCCGCGACAAAAAAGCACTTCACGTTCAACTAAGTTTATTCGATGAAATCAAGCAATAATATATTTTTATATGACGGAACATTTGTTAATTTATTGTGTTTAATTGAATATTTAATTGATGAAAGAATAAAACCAATAGATATTTGTAATGAAAATACTTATGAATATAATTTAATAGATAATATTATAAACTTAAATCTTAAAAATAAAATAAAATTACATGAATATATAAATAAGAATTATAAAAATATTTATAAAACTATTTATTATGTATTTTTAAGTAACAACGAAAAAAAAGAAATCATTATTTTTTATTTTATAGTTAACTTTCTAAAATATAAAAATAATATATATAATTATAGATATTTAAATTGTGTAAATAAAGCTTTAAACTTATCTTTACGCGTGTCAAGAGAAACTCATAAATTTAAGGGTTTTACAAGATTTAAATTAATAAACGGTAAAATTTTATTCGCAGTTATTTGTCCAGACAATAATATTTTACCACTTTTGTCTAATCATTTTTCTAAGCGATTAAAAAATGATTTTTGGCTTATTTATGATGAAAAAAGACAAAGTTATTGCTTATATAATAAAAAACATTGTTACTTTGGAAATGCAACTATTAATTTTAACAAATTTGAAGATACTAACATTATGTGGGAAAATTTATGGAAAACATTTTTTAAAAATATTGCTATAAAAGAAAGAAAAAACTTAAAATGTCAAATGAATTTCTTGCCCAAAAAATATTGGAAAAATATTATTGAAATGGAGGATTTATGAAAAAAGTAATTAAAGGTAAAGAACTAAAAGACAATGTAAAATATGCTATAGATTTATTATGTTCTACTGTAAAATCAACACTAGGACCAAGTGGAAATAATACTATTATAAATGATGCAAATTATACTCCTTTTATAACTAATGATGGTGTTACTATTGCTAAATCAATAGAAGATGATAATCCAATAGTAAATACAATATTATCTCTAATAAAAGAAGCTGCAATAAAAACCGATGAAGATGTTGGAGATGGAACTACAACTACTCTAGTTTTATTAGAAAGCATTTATAATTTAGGTATTAAATATATAAATGAAGGTATTAATCCCATAAAACTTAAAGAAGAATTAAACGAATCTTTAGAAGATATAATAAAAAAGATTGATTTGGAATGTAAAATTCCAAGCAAAAATGATTTTTATAAAATTGCAAGTGTTGCTGCTAACGACGAAAAAATCGGAAAGTTTTTAACAAATGTTTTTTTAAAATTAAAAAAAAGCGATAATATTAAAATTAAAGAAAATTATAATTCATATGAAGATTATTTTGAAGTAATAAAAGGGTATTTTTTGCCTACAAATCTTGCTTCACTTAACTTTTTTGATAATAATTTTAATATTAAATTTAATAATTCCTTTGTTATTTTAATAGATGATCAAATTAGCTTTTATGAAGAAATTGATTTTTTAATTAATGATGCTTTTAGTAAAAATCATAATTTAATAATTTTTGCAGATTCTTTTTCTGAAGAAGTAATTAATGAAGTTTTAGCCATTAATTATGAACAAAAAAATAAAATTATTTTAATTAACAATCAAGAATACGGCTTAAGAAAAAAAGAGATTTTAAAGGATCTTTGCGTTATTTTTAATACAAAAGTTAATAATTTAAACTCAAAAGATTTTTCTTTTGGATGTATTCATGAAATTAATATAGATAAAGATATATCGGTATTTAACTTTATAATTAATCCCCAAATAACTAATTACATTAGAAATTTAAAAAAACAAGTTAAAAACGAGTATAACTCATATGAATTAGAATTTTTAAATGATAGAATTAGTAAATTAAAAAGTATTTATGGAGTTGTTTATGTTGGTGGAAAAACCAATTTAGAAAGACGAGAAAAGAAAATGAGATTTGATGATGCATTATTTGCTTTGAATGCCGCTAAACATAAAATATGTTTAGGGGGTGGTTTAACTTATTTTAAAATAAGTGATGCTTTATATGAAAATAATTTTGCTAATAAAATATATAAAGGCGCTTTAAAAGAACCATTAAAACAAATATTATATAATTGTAATATTAATTATGAAAAAATTATTGAATTTGTTAAAAATAATAATTATAGTGTTATATATAATGTTAAAAATAAAACATTTGAATCTATCGATAATTCAAATGTTTTAGATAATAAAATTGTATTAGAAAAAGCATTAATAAACGCAACATCCATTGCAAGTTTATTATTAACAACTTCCCATTTAGTTATAAATGAACAAAATATTAAGCCCAATGTAAATAATTTTAACGATGAAATTTAATTAGTATCGTTTAAATCTACATTTTCATCTGCTATTAATTCAGCAAAAGTTTGTTTAAATCGTTCAATTTCTTTCTTTTTGGCATCTTCATAAATATTTTTGGCGTTACAAACTGCTTTATAAAAATGTTTAATTTTAACTATTTTTTGATTGTCATACAAAGCGTAAGTAAAGGCATTTGCCACAATAGTTAAACATATGTCTGGATATCTGCTTGCCACTTCATAAACCCTTTTATATTCATCTGTCATTTCTACTATGAATTGCATTATTTTTTCAGTTACAAATGGTTGATAATTTAATTTAACCCCTATTTGGTGCTCAAGTTTTGGAATTGTTCCCATTAAGATTTTTACTACTGTTGGCTTATCGGCTTCTAAAACATCAATTTTTTGAAATCTTCTTAAAAAAGCCCTATCTCTTAAAATATATTGTTCATACTCTTCGGTTGTTGTTGCTCCAATCATTTTAATAGTTCCTCTATCTAATCCTGCCTTTAGCATGTTAGCAAAATCCATTCCACCTGATTTATTAACAAGCAAATGGGTTTCATCTATAAAAATTATTGTATTTAATCTTTCTGTTAATTCTCTAACTAATAAATCTATTCTATTTTCAAGCTGTCCTTCGCTATTAGTTGCCCCTATTAGACTTGTAATATTTACCTTTATTAAAGACCAGCCCTTTAATGCATCTGGAACCATTCCGTTT
Organism: uncultured Bacilli bacterium; assembly: GCA_944371315.1. Lineage (GTDB taxonomy): Bacteria > Bacillota_I > Bacilli_A > RF39 > UBA660 > Onthocola_B. The sequence goes on from CALVXN010000011.1 coordinate 19,263, forward strand.
TTAATTCTATATGCTAGTCCTTCTACAATTGCTGTTTTACCTATTCCAGGTTTTCCAACTAACAACGCACTTTTTTCTGGTGTTAGTAATGTTAATATAATTTGTTTAATTTCTTCATCTCTGGCTATAGCTGGATCAGTTATATATTCTTTTTGTGTTAAATCAATTCCATATCTTTCTAACATACTAATTTTTTCTTCATTCATTGTTTTATCTCCTTTTATTTTAACCAATTATTATTAAACATATTTTTTAAATATTTTTTATTAAAGGTTTTATCAAGAATTTCCTCATATCGGTTTTCTGGTGGTATTCCTTTTTCATTTCTTTTAGCTCTTTCTACTGCACTATATGTAAATGCCATATCAAATAATAAAAATATTGCTAAACCTACTGCTATTTTTTTCCCAACATTATAATCTATTTTTTTTATTATTTTTATTACATATGGATATATACTTTTTATCCAAAAAATTGCTAAAATACCCCAAAAAATTGAATATAATAAGCATACTCTTCCATTTATATTTAATGGTTTTTTAGAATAATCCCATGCTGTAAATCCTAAAGTTAATTCTATGCCTATACTCATAATATATTCTAGCAGTGTTCCACCAATAAAACCAATTGCGAATATTTTCAAACTATTTGATTTTTTGTGTTTTATTAAAAATGTAGTCAATACGCATGCTGCTAATCCATAAGCCATATTAAATGGTCCAATAACTACTGCAGAATGATTAATAATTACACCTTTTTTTAAATAAGTATAAATTCCTTCAATAAACCATCCTACTACACTTCCAAAAACAAATATCCAAAATAGATAGTATAATTTTTCAATCGTTTCTTTTTTCATAATAATCACTCATACATTTTCTAAATTATATCATGTAAAGTCGTTTATGTAAATTAATGAGTTTTTATGTTCACTTGTTTTATTTTTTAAAAAAAATAAAAACAAACTTTAGATTATAAAGTTTGCTTAAAATACTTAATGGCGCCCGATGTAGGACTCGAACCTACGACCTAACGGTTAACAGCCGTGCGCTCTACCGACTGAGCTAATCGGGCATTACTCATTAAGTATATATAAATTTATCGTAAATGTCAATTAATTTTTCAAATAATTTTGTAAAAAAATTAATTTTTATTTACACTTCTTGAACAACTGCAATAATCATTGGTTTACATTCTGTTTCTTGATATAAATATTTACTCAATTCTTCCCTTATTTCTATTTTAATTTGATTAAAATCTACGTGAGTTGGTGTTATATTTCTATTTATTATTTCTTCACATATTTTTTTTATTTCTTTTATCATATCTTGAGAATCTTTTACATAAATAAATCCTCTCGTTGTAACTTCAGGTCCAACTAAAATTACTTTATCTTTTTTATCAACTGTTGCACTTATTAATACAATTCCATTTTCTGATAACATTTCTCTATCTTTAATAACTAAGTCTCCTATGTCGTCATTACTAGTTCCATCTATTAAAATATCATTTATTTTTATCTTTGCAAAATCATCTACTAATTTACCATTAATAAATGTTACTATTTCTCCATTTTGTTTTAATAAAATATTTTCATCAGGTATTTTTAAAGTGCTAGCTAAATTTGCATTGTTAACCATATACCTATATTCCCCTTTTACTGGCATATAGTATTTTGGGTTAATAAGTTTTATCATTAACATTAAATCTTCTCTAGATGCATGATGTAATATTTCTTTTTCTTTTGATACAGTTTCAATACTACAACCAAACATTGATAGCTCATTTTGCAATTTAACTAATATTTTTTCGGTGCTATCATATCTAGGTTCAGCAAATACTATTGTATCTGTATTTTTTAATGTAACAAATTTATCGTAGTTGTTTAAAATTTTATTTAAATTTGCATATGGTGTAGTTTTATCATCCATAATTAATAAAATTGAGTTTTCATCATTTATATTTGATAAATCTCCTAATATTTCGGTGTTAAAATTTAAATATCCTTCATTTTTACTAAAATTTATGACATTTTGGAGCCTTTTACCCATGATTACGATTTTTCTATGCGAATTTGCTGCTGCTTCAAATATTTCTGCTATTGTATATAAATGACTAGGCAAAACAGAAAAAAGTATTCTTTTATCATGATGATTAATTATATCTTTATAAAATTCAACTAATCTATGATTAGGTGATGTATGTCCATTTTTTTCAGCAAATGTTGACTCAGATAATAAACATAATACTCCTTGTTTTCCAATATATGCTATTTTTCCTAAATCCATGTTATATGCGCCTTGCATACTTGGATCTATTATAAAATCACCTGTATAACAAATTGCTCCATCTTTTGTATTTACTACATACATAACTGAATCAGGGCAACTATGAGATACCGCTATTGGAAAAACAGATATATTTCCAAAATTTATTTTTTTGTGAGGTTTAATTTCTATTATGTTATTTTCATTTACCCCATCTTCCATTAATTCAAATTTTGTAAATTTAGTTGCATAAACTTTAAGATCTGGGATATCTTTCAGTAAATCAGCAACCGCTCCCATATTTTCTTTATGTCCATGAGTTATAAACAAGCCTTTTAATCTTTTTTTATTTTTTATCAAATAACTAAAGTCTGGAATAATGTAATCAATCCCCAACAAATTTCCACTAGCAAATTTTATTCCAGCATCAAATACATAAATTTCATCATCTATTTCTATAACATATGAGTTCTTTCCACTTTCAGAAAGTCCACCCAAACCAAAAATTTTTATTTTACTCAATATAATCACCCTCTAAAAAAAATAAGTTCTTTGGTAATTAGATTATACCAAAAAACTTGTAATTGTTCAACTTATTTCTTCACTTATTAATTTACTTAACCTGACTATATCCAGATCTTTATATAAAATACTATTTATTATTATTTTTATATCTGAAATATCTGTATTTTTTTCAACTTTATATATATTTCCACTTGAAATATTATTTTTAATATTTATTATTGTATTATTATTTACTATTTTTTCTGTTGTAACCAAATACTTTTTGTTTTCTTTACATAAACTTTCATTTTCCTTGTTTACAAAGCAAATATTAGAGTTATTAGTATATTTATTAAGTAATGCTTCTAAATTATTAAAATTATTAATATCATTATTAATTTGTTCTAATTTATTATCTTTAGAAAATGTATTTATATCAACCAATACACTCGCATCTATTCCGTTATTTATAAAAAAATCAATTATATTTTTATCATATTCTAAAATAAAAGATACACTATTTTTTCCTTTATTTCCCTCATTTATTATTTTATCTTTATTATTTTCAAGTGAATTACTTGGATATATTACGTCATAAATTAAATATAGAGAGTTAAAATCTCCAAATTCTTTCATATTATAGTAACTATCTTTTATATTTACTTTTTTACCATTTAAACCTGGAATTATATATTCTCCACTAACTATTGCTTCAGTTGGTTTTATTTCATAATTTGATATTTCATTTTTAATATTTTTATATAGTTCGTTTTGTTCTAGCATATAATTGGCAATTTTTTCTGTATAAAAAAAGCTAAATATAGCAAAAGCAATTATTCCAATATTTCTAAAAAGCTTCAAATTACTTCACCCAATAAAAATATATGTTATGTTTTTAAAATTTTTCTTAATTAAAAACTAACTTTTTAAATAGTTAGTTATCCAATTTTCTTCTTAATTAACTCTGAACCCCTTTTAGGATCTTCAAATAGTATTTCATAAACTAATTTATCTTTTCTAAGTTCATTTATAAATATTATTTCTTCATTAGTCATAGTTCGGTATTCTGGCAAAATATCTGTTTCAACCTTTATTAAATTATCTGTTCCTAAGAGATAATCAGCACTTACTCCTAAGATATGCATTAATTCAATAATCGTGTCTAATGCAGGATTCCTTGTTTCTTTTTCATAGCAACAAATTGCAGATTTGCCAACACCAACTAAGGTTCCCAACTCACTTTGAGTTAAGCCTTTTTTAATTCTAGCAGCTCTTAATCTATTACCTTTAAGCATTTCTTACCTCACTTTACTATTTTTAGTATAGCGAAGTAATTTTATTATATGGTATTTTTTTACCTTTGGTAAACTTTTATTCTTCTTTTTTAGTTTTATTGCTTGATAAAAAAGTAACACGTTCTGCTATAACTTCAGTTATATATTGTGTTTCTTCGTTGTTATTTTCGTAAATTCTATTTTGTAATCGTCCTTTTATACCAATAACATCTCCAATTTTGCAGAATTCACACGTATTGGATGCTATACCATTCCATAAAATACATCTTATAAAATCAGTTTCATATATTCCATCTTGATTTTTAAATGCTCTTTGAACCGCCAAATTAATAACAGTATATTTTTTTCCATTTTCAGTTTCTATTACATTAGGATTACTAGTCATACGACCAACCAAAACCACTTGATTCAACAATTTGACCTCCTTTCAGTTTTAATTTAACAATTTATTTTTTATTTATCAAATTAGTATTTTTTTATTTTTCCTGATTTTTGTCATAAATTTTTATTAATTTAAATTATTTTTTAATACTTTTAAAACAATTTTTTTATTTTATTAAAAATTATTGTTTTTTCAATTTTTTTTTGCTAAACTATTATTTAGAATAAGGTGTGTATATGATGAAAGATCAAAATTTAAATATTAATACTAAAAATATGTTTGAAATTTTTAAATCTAAATATCCTAATTTAAATGCTTTTATTTATAATCAAGAGGAAGATATTTTGGTTTGGAATGGTCAGACAATTACTAAGGCTAGTATCGCTTTAGAAAGAGTAGCTCCAATATTTTTCCAAATGGTGCCCGAAGATATATTTGCATATTTAAAAGGTGGATTTTATTATCAAAGTGCCGGAGAATTATCTAAAATAAAAGGTTTAATTGAAAATGAAATGGTTATAACAGAAGAAGAAGAAATGGTTTTAAAAAAGTTTGTTTCTTCATATTTTACTAGATTGATAATGCTTTCTAATAATAAAGCACTTATAAATAGCCAAGCGGGTATATCTCCAGATATAGCAGCATTTTTAGAAGATTTTAGAATACGCAAAGGATTAATAGATAATTGTAATAATAATGTTTATCACGAAAGCATTGGGTCAAATATTGTGAAGGCTGAATTTCAAAATTGCTTAAATAATTTAGATGAAAAAAAAGAAGAAAGTTCTTTAAGTGAGTCAACAACTCAATCTTTAAATCAAGGGTTATCATTAACAAGGAAAAAAAGTAATGTTGGTTCATATGTTTTTCCTGAACAAAGTGATATAGACAAAAGACAAAATTTAGGAATGGCAGGATATAGTAGTATAATTCTTATACTGGGGACTGTTATTACTATTGGAATGTATTTAGCTTCAATTTTATTAAGTTAATTTATTACATTTTAAAACCTCAATCTTTGGATTGAGGTCTTTTTTAATAATTTTCTTTTCTTAATTCAAAATATGCTTGCGGATGTGCACATACAGGACAAACTTTTGGAGCTTCTTTACCAACTACTATATGTCCGCAGTTGCGGCAAATCCATATTGCTTCTCCTTCTTTACTAAACACTAGTTTATCTTCTACATTTTTTAATAATTTACGATATCTTTCTTCATGTTCTTTTTCTATAGCAGCTACGCCTTCAAATAAATTGGCAATACGATCAAAACCTTCTTCTCTTGCTACTTTAGCAAATTCAGCATACATATCTGTCCATTCATAATTTTCACCTTCAGCTGCATCTAATAAATTTTCAGCAGTAGTTGGAACTTCGCCGTTATGCAATTCTTTAAACCATAATTTAGCATGTTCCTTTTCATTATTAGCTGTTTCTTCAAAAATTGCAGCTATTTGTTCATAACCTTCTTTTTTAGCTTTTGAAGCATAATATGTATACTTATTTCTCGCTTGTGATTCCCCAGCAAATGCTGCCATTAAATTTGCTTCTGTTTTACTTCCCTTTAATTCCATTTTTAATCCTCCTTTTGACATTCTTCACAAATGCCTTCTATTATTATTTTGTAATCAGTTACTGAATTATTAGCAATCGTTTTGGGTATTTTAATATTTAAATCATGTATATCTATAATTTTTTGACATCGTTGACAAATAAAGTGATGATGTTTTTCTTTTTTATCATAATGCATTTTATCTTTTTTATCACTTATAATATTTATCATGTTATTGTTATATAGATAATTTAAATTTCTATATATTGTTCCTAAACTAATATTTTTAATATTTTCTTTAGCTCTTTCATAAATTTCATACGCATCTAAATGTTCATTACTATTATTAATTATAGATAATATAATTTGTCTTTGTTTTGTATTTTTCAATTAACACCTCTTTTATTAGTAATGATTACTATTTAAGTATAGATTAAATTAAAAAAAAATGCAATAATTTTATATGCATTTTACTTATTTTCAACAATTAATTTTATAGCTGTTTTTTGTTCTCCGTTGATAGTAATATCATTAAATGCTGGTATAACAACTAAGTTATCTCCAGTTGGAGCCACAAAACCTCGACATATTGCAATTGCTTTAATCGCTTGATTTAAAGATCCTGCTCCTACAGTTTGGATTTCAACAGCTTTCTTCTCTCTATAAATATTAGCAATTGCTCCAGCTACTTTGCTTGGATTTGATTTTGATGAAACCTTTAGAATTTCCATTATTACCTTCCTTTCTTTCTACAATATTATATTTAAGATTGTTTATTTTTATGATAAAAAAAGATTCATTTTTTATTTTGAATCTTTTAAAAATAAGGCTATTGGGTCAACTAATTCTAATATTCCGTGTATTAAATAAAAATATCCTAATACCAATATTTGAATATCATTTTCGTAATATAAGTTTATTGTTGTTAATAATCCACTTAGTATAAATAATATTAATGTTATGATTTCTAATATCCAAGCTTTATTTTTTCTGTCATTATAATAGTCTGCTTTTTTTAGTTTTATCAGTGACATGAATATTATCCATATAAATAATGTTAGTGCTAAATACCACGGTATGGATTCAATATCTAAAAAACTAGCTAAAATAATTACTATTAATGAAGCCAGTGTTACAAATAACCCTTCATAATCTTTTGTTTGCTTAACAAATAAAAATTTGATAAAGTTTAAAATTGCATATATTCCTAAAACTGACGTAAATATTAATTTTACTTTGATAAAATGAAATAAAGGAAAAATTAATAATAAACTTCCCGTAATTATTAGAAACGTGGCGATTATTAACTCTACTTTTTGTTTTTTGTTCATAAGTATCCTCCACTTAAATATTAGTTTAGTTTGATTAAATTGTCAACTTTAAAAAATATAAAATAATTTTTTTCAAGATTTTCGACTATTTTTCTATTTGTTTTGAAATTCTTTCCTTTCATCGATTAAATTTATACTTTTTATATTAATATCTTTATCTTCATATTTTGTTTGCAAATATTTTAAAAAATTACATTCTAGTTCATCTTTACTTTTACTTTTGTAATTATTATTTTTTATTGCATCTTCCATTTTTGTTCTTAGGTATTTCCATTGATTATAATAAGATGTTTTAATTTTAGCCATAAATCCATCGCTATCTTCTATAACAAAGCCTTCAATGTATTCATCATTTAATTTGTAATTTTTTGAAGTTACTTTTTCATATATTGTTTTAAAAGTTTCAAAGTTATTAGCTGTATATACTAATTCTTTTGCTTGTATGCCATTATCAATAGTAAATTTTTGCAAATCATCATATGATATTTTAGAATAGTTAACCTTGTTATAAATCATATCTAAAAGAATTATTTTTGGTTCTTTATATTCAATTATATGAGGATCATTTACATTATCAATTACTTCAAATACAATAGTTATATCATCTCGCATAATTTTTTCTTTTATTTTTTCTATTTGTTTATCATCGTAATTATTATAAAATATAGATTTAAAATATTCTACATAATCTCCGGTATCTGTTGATTTAGAAGCAAAAAACAATTTATTATCTTTAACAGATAGGATTCCCAAAAAACCATTATATTTTAAGTAAAATTTTACTGGAAATTTTAATTCTTTTTCTAAATTTTCTAATTTCGTTTCTTTTCTTTCATTAATGTTAAAAAATTTATTATAACTTCTTGCTATAATTTTATTATTTTTAACATCAATAAACAATCCTCTTGCTTGTGTAGTCATATTGTCCCATATTTTATTATAAAATGCTTGTTTTGAAAAATTATATGAATAAATATCGTTTCCTAAATACTTTTCAAAAACATATTTATTTTTCCTTAAACTTTCTATTAAATTATACAAACTTGTTTCTTCGTTTAACTTTTGGTTATATATTTTATTTTTAATTTCTTTATAATCAATTATTTCATTTTTATTTATAGTCAATATTCGAAGATATCCTCCATGCTCAATATCTCCATCCAAATTAATTGAGTATTTATATTCATTATATTTTATATTGTAAAAATTTCTGTGTCCATGTATTTGATAAATTTTATTATCTTCATTTATCATAAAGTCATTGTAAAGTTTATCTATATTAATATCATACTTATCTATACCATATATAAATGAATTAGAACAATAAAAATCTAATGGTAGTTCAGGAATATATGGAACACCACCATGTGTAATTAAATATATATTTTTTCCGAATTTTATATACGCTATTTGTGATAATCTCTTTATAAAACTTCTAATATCGCTTTTTTTAATATTATTATTTTCAAATTCTTTAATAGTGTTTTTGATATCATAATCCATTTTAAATTCATCATCACATGCATATTTATATAATTTATCTTCATGATTTCCAGTTAAAAATATCATATTTTCGTTATTTAATAATTCATTTAAAAACTTAAAAGTTTTAAAGTTTTCAATCCCTCTATCAAAGTAATCTCCTAAAAATATATATGCTTCATTTTCATTTATTGGGTTTTCATCAAAATATCTTTTAATGCACTATAGCAGCCATGAATATCTCCGATTACATGCACTTTATCATATTTATCTAAATTCCTAGAATTATTACTTATAATTTCATCAAAGTTTTCAGGTTTAATTATTTTAAATGAAGATGAAATCTTTTCTTTAGAAAATGCTTTATATACTCTATCTATTGATTCAATAGGAACAATTTTATATTTCTCTCTATTTTGATTTCTTTTGTAGGTTTCTTCTTTAGAAATATCAGTAAAATCTATAACGTAGAGTCTATAACGATATTTTTCTGCCAATTTCTTATATTTTGTAAAAGATTCGTCATTATAGGCATGAACAGCATCAATTATTGTAAATTCCCCTTTTTTCATTCGTTCTTCTAAAATCTTATATAATAGTTCCCATACTTTTTCATTATTATATTGCGGAATTTCTTCTGAATAATAAACGTTCATTTGGGGAGAATTAAACATAAGTCTGATTTGATCAGAACTTAAAGTAAATCTTTCTAAATTATGTTCTTTTATAAAAGAACTTTTGCCACAACCCATTGCGCCTCTTAAAATTACTAATTTTCTCATTTAATCACTTCCAATCCACATTTAAAACTTTTCATACGTCTAGTGCAAATTCTGGATAATCATCTTTATCAAATATAAATTCACCTACATTCTATTTTAAGTTTACTCATTGTTATTTAAAAATTTAATAATTTTATATTTATTATAATATTTTTTAATTCTTTATTTGTTTTAATATTAACAATTTTTTATTTTCTTTTTTAAATATAAAAAACTAACATTCCTGTTAGCAATTTATTACTTTATCTCGAATGTTCAAGTATCAATCAATCTGGTGCCGCTAGGGAAGTTATCTACAACTTTTGCCAAAGGTAATTGATGTGTGAATCAATCGTTAAATATATCATAC
>CALVXN010000012.1 GCA_944371315.1 uncultured Bacilli bacterium
TGACTACAAACAAGGTTTACCTTTGTTTGTTATCCACATTATAAATCGGTATCATTTTAACTAATGTTTAACAGAAAAACCTTGTGAATCCGTTATATTCTATACTTTATTTTTTTGCTTTTTAGGCACTCATAATTTGGTTATTCATATTATACTGTAGGGAGGTTTTTATGTTATTTGAAGATAATATTGGTTTTGTTTCTTATGATTTATTTAATTCTATGATAAATTCTAAAGTTAATAATAGTAATCTTGTTTCTGTTGATGAAGGATTTTTAAGAGGAAATTTGTTTAAAGATGAATATAAGCCTTATAAAAATTATGAATATGGAAAAATTATACCTAAAAATCAAAGAGAAGCACTACTTTTAGAAATTATGGAATTATCTTTTGCTATTAATGATATTAACTTATATCTAGATTTGCATCCTAATGATGAAGAAATGCTAAGAAAATTTAACTCTTTGGTAGAAAAATCATGTCAAAAGGAAATGGAATTTATACAAAATTATGGTCCATTAGAAGTTATTGATAATGATTCAAAGCAAAAGTTTGAATGGATTAATAGTCCTTGGCCTTGGGAAAGAGAGGATAATAAATATGTTTAAATATATAAAACGTCTTGCTTATCCTATTAATATTACAAAAAAAGATTTGAAAATGGCTAAATATATTGTTACTCAGTTTGGAGGTCCAGCAGGTGAACTTGGAGCTGCTTTACGTTATTTTTCTCAAAAATTCACTATGCCAGATGATAAAGGAAAGGCTCTTTTAAACGATATTGCTACTGAAGAAATGGGACATATGGAAATGGTTGCTACTATGGTTAGTCAACTTATGAAAAATGCAACTATCGAAGAAATAAAAGAAGCTGGCTTAGAAAGTTATTATACTGAGCATAACAAAGCTGTTTATCCAAGTGATGCTTTTGGTATTCCATTTAATGCTAATACTTTTGCTGTTACTGCTGATCCTTTGACAGATTTAGCAGAGGATATGGCTGCTGAACAAAAAGCTAGATCTGCTTATGAAAATTTAATTAATTTGGCAACTGATCCTGCTGTTATAAATCCATTGTTGTTTTTAAGGCAACGAGAAGTTATTCATTATAATAGATTCAAAGAATTATACGAATATTATGAGAAAAAAGGCTATTAAATCAAGCATTTTGCTTGATTTTTATATTTGAAATATTTAGCTTATTAAGTTATAATTATTATGGTGAAGTATATGGCAAAAAAGAAAAAGAAAAAAGATAGCAATGATAATTTTGGCTATAGTGTTGAACTAATAGGATTAATATTAATTTTAATAGGTATTATTGGATTAGGTTTTGGTTTCATTGGTTCATTTATAAAAAAATTTGCTATGTTTTTAGCTGGGACATGGTGGCTAATTATATTGATTTTTTTAATTATACTTGGTATATATATGTTATATAAAAGAAAAATGCCAAAGTTTTTTACCCAAAAGCTTGTTGGTATATATATATTATTTATTATTGTATTAGTAATTAGTCATTTTCAATTTTTAAATGTATTAAATAGTCCTAAAGATATTTTGGGTGCTACATATAATAATTTTATGGAAAGAATTTCATCAATAAATGCTACTAACGCTTTAGAAACTAGCGGAACTACAACTATATCTATTGGTGGTGGTTTTATTGGAGCAATTTTTATTACTTTATTATATAGTTTATTTGGTAAAACTGGAACTGTTGTGTTATTAGTTATACTTGGTATATTCGCAAGTGTATTAACTTTTAATATAAATTTATCTGTTATTTTTTCTAAAATATTTAGCTTATTTAAAAAATCTAAGAAAAATAATAATTATGATGAGGAAGTTCCAATAACTAGTGTAGATGATATTAAAATAAATAATGAATTAGCAAAAGATAATGAAAAAAATAAAGAAAAAGAAAAAATTATTATTACTAGTATGGAAGAATTAAAACAAAAACCAATTGAACAAGAATCTCTTGAGACTAAAACTAAAGCTATTGAAACTGAAGAAGATTTAAGTTATAGATTGCCTAAATTTAGTGAGATTTTTGATCCTATAAAACCTAAAAAAGTAAATTCGACTGAATTTACTAAAAGCAATAAAGAAATACTTGAACGCGTATTAAGAGATTTTAGTATAAATGCTAAAGTTGTAGAAATACATATAGGTCCTGCTGTTACTGAATATGAATTAACTGTTCCGGCTGGGACAAAAGTAAGTAGAATAGTAAATATTAATAAAGAAATTGCATTAGCACTTGCAGCTAAAGATGTTATTATTCAAGCACCTATTCCTGGAAAAAGCACTATTGGAGTTGAAATTCCTAATCCTACCATAAGTAGTGTATCTTTAAGAGAAGTTTTAGAATCACCACAAAATTTAAAAAGTGATGCTAAGATATGTGCTGCTTTAGGTAAAGATATTATGGGAACTCCTAAAGTATTTGATTTAACAAAAATGCCCCATCTTTTAGTTGCCGGTTCCACTGGTAGTGGTAAATCAGTGTGTATTAATGGTATTATTGCATCAATTTTAATGCGTTATAAGCCCAATGAAGTAAAACTTGTTTTAGTAGATCCTAAGAAAGTTGAACTTACTAATTATAATGGTATCCCTCACCTTCTTTGCCCTGTTGTTAGTGATCCTAAAAAGGCAAGTTTAACTTTACAAAAAGTTGTTTCAGAAATGGATCAAAGATTTCAATTATTTAGTGATAATCAAGTTAAAAACATTGCCGGATATAATGATATGATTGATAAAGAAAATAAAAAACATCCAGAAAAACCAACAGCAAAAATGCCATATATTGTTACAATAATTGACGAACTTGCAGACTTAATGCTTGTCGCTTCAAAAGAGGTGGAAGACTCAATTACCCGTATTACTCAGCTTGCAAGAGCTGCTGGTATTCACTTAATAGTTGCAACTCAAAGACCATCTACAGATGTTATTACTGGTCTTATAAAAAATAATATTCCTTCAAGAATATCTTTTGCGGTATCTAGTCAAATAGATTCAAGAACTATTCTTGACCAACCTGGTGCAGAAAAATTACTAGGTAAAGGTGATATGTTATACTTTCCTATGGGAGATAGTGCCCCAACTAGAATTCAAGGATGTTTTGTAAATGATGATGAAATAAGTAGATTAATTGATTTTTGTAAAAATCAAGCTACTGCAAAATATGATGAAGAATTTGAAAATGTTAGTCAGAATACATCTAGTGGTATTGGTAATAGTTTTACTGGTGGAGATGATGATGATGCATATAACGAGGTTGTTGAATTTGCTATACAAAGTGGAAAAATTAGTGCCTCTTTAATTCAAAGAAGATTTAGGTTTGGTTATAATAGAGCAGCAAGAATGATGGATTTGCTTGAATCTCGTGGTATTGTTGGTCCCCAAAATGGATCTAAGCCTCGTGAAGTTTTGGTTAAATTGCAGAAAAATGACAACGATGAATAATTTTACTACAAAAATTTAATTTTTTATGTTAATATATAATTGAAAGGATGAACTAATATATGGCAAACAAAAAAAATGTAGATAGTAATGTTGTTAAAAAAACAAAAGAAGAAGTAAAAGAAATGGCAGTTGCTAAACATAGATTTTCCCAAAGAAATATTTTAATTGCTTTTGGAATTATTATTGTTTTATTATTAATAGGTATTTATATTTACAAGTGGGTTAAAGTTAAAGATGAAGAAAAATATATGAACAGTTATCTAATTTCATCTGGAACTATTAATTTGGAAATGAAAAATTTAGATGAAGTTAAGCAAATTTTGACTGAGGCTCCAAATGAATATTTTATACTAATAACTTATACTGGTGATAAAGACACTTATACTTTAGAAACAGGAGTAAAAAAAATTATTGATGAATATGCATTAAGTGATTCATTTTATTATTTGAATATTGAGAGTATTATGGAAGAAGATAATTATTTAACTAGATTAAACAATGCATTTAATACCGATAAAATTACTACAGTTCCTATTATTTTATATTTTAAAGAAGGAAAATTAGTTGATACGGTTACTAGAAATGATAACAACGTAATCAATGCGGGAGATTTCCAAAAATTATTAGATATTTATGAATATGAAGGTCAGTAATGACCTTTTTTAAAGGAGTTTTTTTATGATAAATATAGTTTTGTTTGAACCAGAAATACCTCAAAATACAGGTAATATAATGAGAACTTGTGTTGCAACAAATTCTAAACTACATTTAATAAAACCTCTAGGTTTTAAAATAGATGATAAAAATTTAAAAAGATCTGGTGTAAATTATATTGATAAATTAGATTGGTATGTTTATGAAAATTATAACGATTTTTTAGGGAAAAACAAAAATGGAAAATTTTATTTTTTGACAAGATATGGTCATAATCCTCCATCAAAATTTGATTTTAGTAATACTAACGATAATATTTATCTTATATTTGGTAAAGAATCTACAGGAATTCCTAAACATATTTTAAAACCTAATATTGATAATTGCATTAGATTGCCGATGACTAATAATGTAAGAGCTTTAAATTTGTCTAATACTGTTGCTATTATGGCCTATGAAGTATTAAGGCAACAAAATTATCCCAATCTTTTTTGGGATGAGCCTCATAAATCAAAAACTGAAATTGAAGATTTTATAGAATAAAAAAATTTGAAAATGATATAAATTTTCAAATTTTTTATATTCCACAATTAGCTAGCCAATCTTCAAAGCTTTCTAAAGATTTGTTTCCAAAAAAGCCACCATATTGTTTTCCATCTTTTATTAAAATTACACATGGTGTAAATCCCTTTTTATCTAGAAAGTAGCCATAGGTTTCTGTTACTTCTTCAGTTTTTCCTTCTTCATCCATTGTAGTTGTTGTTGTTTGATCTAATAATTCAACTAATTTTTTCCAATTATCGCTTGATCGATCTACTTCTAGTATATCTAGATATTGGGTTATATAATTATTGTTAATTTGCGCTTGTTGTAGTGTTGGCAATAAGTCATGACAGATAGAACAATTTTCACGTCCTATGTATAATACATATGTTTTTCCATCTTCAAACATATCTAATACGTCTTCAATACCAACGGTGCGCATCATTGAAACATCATATTCAGTTTCTTTATCTATTTTTTTGTTTATGGAACATGAATTTACAATAGTTAATATACTTAATAATAACATTAACCCCATTAAAATATAAATAGATTGATTAATTTTTTTTAAATCTTTAGTATGATTTTTTTCTTCTTTAGCCATTTTTACACCTCACAAATATTATTACACAGTTTAATAAAATTCTCAATTATTTTTTAAACAAAATAAAAAAGTCCATTTGGACTTATTTTTTTAAATGGTGGCTCGTCTGGGAGTCGAACCCAGGACCCTTTGATTAAAAGTCAAATGCTCTACCTACTGAGCTAACGAACCATAATTAATAAATTGGCTGCCTCGGCTGGGTTCGAACCAGCGGAATGTCAGAGTCAAAGTCTGATGCCTTACCACTTGGCTACGAGGCAATTAGAATGGTGGGGAGACATGGATTTGAACCATGGAACCCGAAGGAACAGATTTCTTTACTACTATAGTTTTCACTACCACTTGCGTGTTTGTAGTCTGGACTTTCTCTTAACCATATTCATAAGAACTTAGGTTCATCGTATAAAGTCTCTACACTCGGTATTAACCTAGCTCGGGATTATCATATAAATAAATTACTTAGCTTTCCCCGAATTAGCGATGTCCACCTTAATTGTTTCCAACTAAGGGTGCAATTAGAAGATAAATTAATATCTCCAGATCAAGATCACAGTCTGCCGCGTTTGACCACTTCGCTATCTCCCCAAAAAAATGGTGCCGACAGAGAGAGTCGAACTCCCAACCTACTGATTCATACTACTATAGTTTTCACTACCACTTGCGTGTTTGTAGTCTGGACTTTCTCTTAACCATATTCATAAGAACTTAGGTTCATCGTATAAAGTCTCTACACTCGGTATTAACCTAGCTCGGGATTGTCATATAAACTGTATTTTTTTCTTGCTTTTCTCCCCTTCCCAAGATTAGCACCTTTATATGTAGATGTTAATGAATGGCAATTGGGACACAGCAATATAAGATTAGTTTCTGTATTATTTTGATAATTTCCATCAATATGCTCTATTTCTAATGGAACTAGTCCACTATAAGGATTTACTTCTCCCCAACCACACCTACTACATCTATTACTATATTTTTGTAATAAATATCTTCTAATATGGTTAGAAATCTGATATTTTCCTTTCATACCATTTTGCAAACCTTTTTTTCCAACTATCAATATACTTCCTATATTCATATTCCTTTTGGCAAAAATTATTACAATAGTATTTTCCAGCATTTAACATATTACCACAATTTTTACAATACATAACCCCTCATATAGTCCACTAAGAGTTCCCCGAATTAGCGATGTCCACCTCAATTGTTTCCAACTAAGGGTGCAAGATAGTTCAAGGACAATTAATTGTCTCTATCCCACAAGTCAGTTGCGCTGCCAGTTACGCTATGTCGGCATTTAATGATTATATAAAATATGGTGGGCGCTATAGGACTCGAACCTATGACCCCCTGCTTGTAAGGCAGGTGCTCTAACCAACTGAGCTAAGCGCCCATGCATTAACCCTTGATGACAATTCAAATTATATCAAATCATCAAAGCAAATGCAAGGCTTTTTTATCTTTTTTTCTTAAATAATTTTATTTTTTATAGCATATGGGATAAAATGATCTTTTATTGAAGAAGAAATATTATAATCTTCTCCTATTTTATACCAATGATAGTGTAATATTTCTTCATTGGTTGTCAATGGAACATCAATTTTTTTATTGCATAAAAATACATTCATTTCAATTATTTTATTAGGGTCACTTGCTGCGTGTTCTTTAAATGATAATATTTGATGTAAATTTTCTCCTTTAATTTTAAAATCGTTATGAATTTCTTCGCTAACTTCTCTAATTGCAGCTTCAATTAGTGTTTCCCCTTCTTCTACACCACCACCAATAAATGTCCAAGAATTAGTTTTACTACTTTTATGTGACTTAACTATTAATAATTTTCCATTTTCAACAAATGCAATTCCTACTACTTTTTGATTCATAAATAATCTTCTCCATTTGATTCTCCATTTATATACTTTTTTCTTAAATTTCTATTTAAAACACTCATTAAATAGTATCTATTAGTTTTTAATAATGTTAAAAAGTCATATATTCCTCTTTCTTCATTTACAATATATACTTTGTCATGAATTTTAACATCATCCCCTGTAACAATTAAATGATCAATATCATCTGCTATTATATCTCTTTTATAATTATTTATACCTACATATTTAATAGCTTTTGTTATTCCATCTTTATGACCAACAGGAATAACTGCAATGTCCATATCTTCTTTGGCTATGTAATTTCTGCCAATTAAATCACCTTTTTTTACTTTTCCAATATCCATTACTTCAGAAGTAATAGTAAAAATTAACTTTAAATCAATATCTGGAAATTGCAAATCGTTATATCTTTTCTGAATATTTTTTATTTTCATATTTGTTATAAAGTTATCTTCAATATTTTCTTCAATTCCTATAAGTGATAAATCGAATCTTATACCATTAATATATTCTAGTTTTTGGTGATACATAATTGGTTCATTTAAATGTATAATTATATTTTTATCCAAACAATCATTAATAATTTTATAAAAATTATTTACTTGCTTATAATAAAAATCATCTTCTATTCCAACACTTGTTAAATCAGTATATATTCCATCTAATATGAGATGCTCACTATTATCTATTAAATTTATCGCTTCTTTAACTTCTAATTTATTTTTTAGCCCCATTTTATTTGAACCATTATCAATTAAAAGTTGAAGTTTTAAATCATCTCTAATATTTAATTCTGTTATTTTTTTTAAATATTCTAAACTTGGAATAGTTATTATTAAATTATTACTTATTGCATCATAAATTTGTTCTATGTCTATATAATAACTTACTATAATGTTTATATCATTATTAAATCTTCTTATATCTATGGCATCTTTTAGAGGTTCAACTAAAATATAATTTATACCATTTTGCATTAATGTTTTAACTATTTTAAAGCCCATTCCATATGCATTATCTTTTAAATTAGCAACCTTATATTTATAATCATTATAACTTTCGCATAATAACTTTACATTGTTTTTTAATTTATATAAATCTATTTCTAAAATTGTATCAAATCTCATAATTTTACCCTCTTAAATTTTATTATATCATTTTTAGTTATAATAAAATATATATAATTTTTAGTTATTAATTGTTGCCTAAATAATATGTCAATTTTTGTAAATAACTAATTATTATAACTTTTTTGTATTATTATATAATATTTGTTTATGGAGAATATATGATTGAATTAGATGAATATCAAAAAAAAGCTGTGTATGAAATTGGAAATATATTGTTAATTGCTGGAGCTGGAGCTGGTAAGACTTTAACAATTACTAAAAAGATTGAATATCTTGTAAATATTTTAAAATATAAACCCGAGGAAATATTAATTATTTCTTTTACTAATAAAAGTGTTGATGATTTAAAAAGAAAAATTAAATATAGTTGTCCAATATATACTTTTCATAAGTTAGCTATGAATATACTATATGATCATAAAATAAATTTTAATATCGTAAATGATGATTATTTAGAATTTGTTACAAATGAATTTTTTAAAAGTTTAACTAATAAAAATATGATACATGAAATTTTACATTTTTTTAAAGAATTTGATTATAATAGATTTTTAAATACATATAAATATAAAGAATTTATTAAGTTAATAGTCAAACTTATAAAAATTTATAAAACTAATAACTGTAACATTAACGCATTTAATAATATGTGGCAAAATAATAATTTTGTAACTAAATATTTTTTTATAATTAAAAATATTTATGAAAGAGAATTAAAATCAACAAATTCAATGGATTTTGATGATTTAATCATTAATGCTACAAATGTTTTAAATAAATTTTATAGATTTAAATATATTTTTGTTGATGAATTTCAAGATACGTCTTTGATTAGATTTAATCTTATAAATAAATTAAGAATTGTTAATAAGGCGTTTATTTTTGCTGTTGGAGATGATTATCAATCTATATATCATTTTTCTGGATGTGATATTAATTTATTTTTAGATTTTCCAAAATTAATTCCTAATTCTAAAGTTTTAAAACTTAAATATACTTATCGTAATAGTCAAGAGTTAATTGATATTGCAGCAAAATTTATAATGAAAAATAAAAAACAATTAAAAAAAGATTTAATAAGTAATAAACGAATAAATAGTCCAATTAAAATAATTTATTATATAAATCCTAAAAAATCTTTTTCAAAATTATATAAAAAATTGAAAATAATTAATAATGATGTTTTAGTATTAGGAAGAAATAATAGCGATATAAAATTTTTTGTTGATAAAGAAGATGAAATTAATTTTTTAACTGTTCATTCATCAAAAGGATTGGAAGCAGAAAATATTATATTAATTAACATGACTAATAATCTATATGGTTTTCCAAACAAAATTAAAAATCATAGCTTATTAGAATTATTACACCCTAGTGACAAAGATATACTTTTTTCAGAAGAAAGACGTTTATTTTATGTAGCTTTAACAAGAACTAAAAATAAGATATATATTTTAGTTCCAATATTTAATAAATCTTGTTTTATCAAAGAACTAAAAAAATTGATTAATAAACACTAATCAATTTCTACTTTTTCAAAACGATACTTTTGTTTAACATTTGGATATTTTTCTTTATCTACTTTTGAAATAAACTCACTATAATCTCTAACCCATACTTCTTTTGTATCGACATTTTGGTAAACTACTTTTTCTTTTAAATCATTGCTATCCTTTGCTATTGTAATTATTCTGTATGTATGTCCTTTAAAATGTTTGTAGGTTTCATTTTCTTTTACTTTTCTTTTCATCTTTTTGAGTTTTTGTTTCCTTTTTAATTGGTTTTGGTAAACATTCTTTTCTAGATAAATTAAGTCTTCCTTTATTATCATATCCTAAAGATTTAACCATTATTTCATCTCCCAGAGATATAATATCACTAGGTTTTTCCACTCTTTCATTTGCAAGTTGTGATACATGAACTAATCCTTCACAGCCTGGCCAAAGTTCCACAAATACTCCAAAATCTTCAACTTTTGTTACTTTCCCAGTATAAACTTTACCTGTTTCAACTTCTCTTAATACATCTTCAATCATTTTTCTAGTTTTTGCAATTATGTCTCTATCTGTGTGGTAAATTATTACTCTACCATCATCTTCTAAGTCAACTTTAACAGCATCTTTATCGTTAACTGTTTTTACATTTGATGCTTCAAGAATAATTTTTGTAATCATTTCTCCACCACGACCAATTACATCTTTTATCTTTTCAGGATCAATATTAAATGTTTCTATCTTTGGTGCATATTTACTTACTTCTTCACGTGGTTTTTCAATAGCTTTTGCCATTACTTCTAATATTTCTAAACGGGCTTTTTTTGCTTGTGCTAATGCTTCTTTTAGTATTTTTTCAGTTACACCTTTTATTTTTATATCCATTTGTAATGCTGTAATACCCTTCTTAGTTCCTGCAACTTTAAAGTCCATATCTCCCATGTGGTCTTCTAATCCTTGAATATCTGTTAATATTGTATATTTTTTACCATCTTTGCTAGTGATTAATCCCATTGCAATTCCTGCTACTGGAGCTTTGATTGGAACCCCTGCTGCCATTAAGCTTAAACATCCTGAGCATATTGTTGCTTGACTAGATGAACCATTACTTTCTAAAACTTCAGATACTACTCTTATTGTATAAGGAAATTCTTCTTCGCTTGGAATTACTTGGGCTAATGCTCTTTCTCCTAAAGCACCATGACCAATTTCTCTTCTTCCAGGTGAACCATATCTACCTATTTCTCCAACTGAAAATTGTGGAAAATTATAGTGTAACATAAATCTTTTTGTGTCTTCAATTCCTAAACCATCTAATATTTGATGTTCTCCAATTGCTCCTAGCGTAGTTGTAGCTAATACTTGTGTTTCTCCTCGACTAAATAATGCAGAACCATGTGTTCTTGCAAGTAAGTCTATCTCAGCATGCAATGGTCTTATTTCATCCATTTTTCTTCCATCTGGGCGTATCTTTTTTTCAGTTATTAATCTTCTAACTTCTCCAGCTTCAATCATCGTTAATACTTTATCTACTTGAGCAATTTTTTTATCTAAATCTTCGTCATTTTCATATATTTCTTTAAAATGTTCTTTTGTTTTTTCTTTTACTTCATCTATTTTTGCATATTTTTCTAATTTTTCCTTGATTTGTATTGCTTCTAGCATATCTTTTGTTGCATATTCTTCAACTTCTTTTTGTAAAGATTCATCAATTTGAGCCTTTTCAAGTTCTACTTTTTCAGCCCCTATTTCATCAATTATTTTTTGTTCAAATTCGCATAATATTTTAATATTTTCATGAGCAAACATTAATGCTTTTAACATTACTTTTTCATCAAGTTCGCTTGCTCCAGCTTCTACCATACATATAGCATCTTTTGTTCCAGCAACAGTTAGACTTAATTCACTTTTTTCACTTTCTTCTACAGTTGGATTAATTATAAATTTTCCATCTATTAAACCTACTATTACCCCTGCTACCGGGCCATCAAATGGAATATTGCTTATTCCTAAACATAATGATGAACCAAATAATGCAGCCATTTCAGGAGAATTATCTTGATCTACTGATAGGACTGTATTTATTACTTGTATTTCATTTCTTAAATTTTCATCAAACATTGGTCTTAAAGGCCTATCAATTAGTCTTGCAGCTAATGTTGCTGCATCACTTGGTCTACCTTCTCTTTTAATAAATCCCCCAGGAATTTTGCCTACTGAGTAAAGTCTTTCTTGATATAAAACTTGTAATGGAAAAAAATCTTGACTAACCATTGTTTTTCCCATAACACACACTGATAAAACAGCTGTATCTCCATACCTAATTAAAACAGATCCATTAGTTTGTTTTGCTAACTCTCCAGTTTCCACAACTAATTCTCTACCATTAAAATCCAATTTAAATATTTTTTTCATAACTCCTCTTTCTAAATACAAAAAAGGACACTAAAAATAAGTGCCCATTTATTATTACTTTCTTAAATTTAATTTCTTTATTAATTCACGATAACTTACAACGTCATTCTTCTTTAAATATTCTAATAATTTTTTACGACGACCGACTTTCATAAGTAATCCTCTTTTTGAATGAAAATCATGCTTATGTTCTTTTAAATGTTCAGTTAAATTGTTAATTTCATTAGTTAAAATTGCAACTTGAACTTCAGTTGATCCACAATCATTTTTTGATTTAGCAAATTCTTTAATTATTTTTGCTTTTTCTTCTTTTTTTAATGCCATAATTTACCTCCTTAATTTTTAAATTGGTTTAAACCAAGTTTAGCATCGGAGTTATCTAAACTTAGTAAAAACTTCTATATATTTATTATATTTTAAAACTCACACTTTTTCAAGATAATTATTTTATTGAAGAAATTAATTCTTCTTTTTTCATTGTAGAATATCCTTTTATTCCTTTTTCTTTTGCAATTTCTTTTAATTCAGCTAATGTCTTTTTGCTTAAATCAGCTTCGTTATCAGTATTTTTAGTTTCTACTTTCTTGCTTTCAACTTTTTTTGCTGAATTTACTTCACCATTTAATGCTTTTTTTGCAGTTTCAACTAATGCAGTAAAACTTTTAGCATCATCAATTGCCATTTCTGATAACATTTTTCTATTTATTTCAATTCCTGCTTTTGTTAATCCATTAATAAATTTTGAATAACTAATATCATTTTCACGACATGCTGCATTTATTCTTGTAATCCATAATTTTCTAAAGTTTCTCTTATTTTGTTTACGATCGCGGAATGCATATGCACCACTATGAAATAATTGTTCTTGTGCTGTTTTATATAATCTATGTTTACTTCCAAAATAACCTTTTGCTTCTTTTAATACTTTTCTTCTTCTATTTTTAGATACGTTTCCGCCTTTAACTCTTGCCATTACTTATTCACCCCAATTCTAGATAACAGATTTTAATCTGTTTCTATCTCCTTTACTTAATACTCCTTTATTTCTTCTTTGACGAACTTCCTTTGCTGTGTCTTTTCCTGTTTTATGGTTACTTCCAGATTTCATATAAGTTAATTCGCCATTTTTCTTTTTCATAAATACTTTTGAACTCGATTTATGAGTTTTTTGTTTACATTTTGCCATTTTATTACTTCCTTTCTTTATTATTTTTTTGGTGCTAAAATCATAGCCATTTGTCTACCATCTAATTTTGGTTCAGTTTCAATTACTGAACAATCTGATAATGCGTCTGCAAACTTTAATAACACTTCTTTTCCTTGTTCTGGTCTTGCCATTTGACGTCCTTTAAATCTAATAAATGCTTTTATTTTATGCCCCTTTTCTAAGTAACTTTGGGCATTTCTTTTACGTGTTTCAAAATCTCCAATATCTATTGTTACAGACAAGCGATATTCTTTTAACTCTTTATTAGATTCTCGTTGCTTTTTTTGGGTTTCTTTTAATTTTTTTTGTTTTTCATAACGATATTTATTATAATCCATAATTTTGGCAACTGCTGGTGTTGAATTTCCACTCATTAATACTAAATCTAATCCAGCATAATTTGCAATCATCAATGCATCAGCCAATTTTTTTAAACCCATTTTTTCACCATTTGGTCCTATTACCATTAATTCTGGTATTTTAATATTATCATTAATTGGTAATTCATCAACTCTATTTGCTATTTTAAGCACCTCCACTAAATTAAAAATGGATACAATATGTATCCATTTAAAAACCATTTTCAAAATATAGGCTTTTTACCTATTGCTATTTGCAATCAGGTGGATACAAATCTCTTTCCTTTTTCAATGACGTTTTTATTTTACGCTATTATTATATGTTTGTCAACAACTTTTATTCTGTTTCATCTGAACATTTATAAATTATTGTTCCAGTTTTCCATTTGTTGTCTTCTTGTTTAATTTTAAAACCAGCATCATTATAATCTATCCATATTCCGTCTTCTAATTCCTTTTGAATTATTTCTCCATAATTGATTTCAGGAAAATCTTTACAAACATTTCCTTTTTTTACATAAAGATAATCTCCAGCTACTACATATTGATTATATTTATCATCTTTTAATTTCTCAAATATTGTAGCTGCTCTACTTTCAAAAAAAGTATTTTCGATTAAATTTGAAATATCAGAAATTGAATTTATATTTTCTAATAACGGATCTTGAACAATATAATATATGTCATCTCCCATATTCATGTAGCTATCAGTTACTTTTATGTCTCCTTCAAGTAAATATGTGCTCAAGTAATTATTTCTTATCAAATTTTTAATATCATTAACTGTTAAATTTTCATTTTCTTCGTTTTGTTCTTTATTTTTATTTAAAATTCCGATTGCAATTAATATAAAACTTATTATAACTAATATTGTAATTAATATTATTAAAAATATTTTTTTGTTCTTTACTATAAAATTTTTCATTTGTTGACTCCTTAATACCAATAATATACAGTTATATTATATTTCCAGTATGTATAATCATGAAGATATTCATGTTCACAAGTATCATATCTATTTAAGTAATCTCCACTATCACATGATAAACAATAATTTCCTGATAATGTTTCCCCATAATCACAAACTTTTTCTGTGCTTCTACATGATGCTTTATAATCTCCGTCCCAATCACAAGTAAAATCGCATTGTCTTTCTACTCTTGATCCTGTACAATCAAATGTCATATTTTTATTAAAATTGTATATAAGGTCGTATCCACTATCTACTGTGCAGCTAAAGTATTCTTCTGAACTTCTTCTAGAATATCCTTCTAAGTCACAAGTTGAAAATCCTGCACCTTGGCAGCTTGAACACTTTCCATTATTATATGTGCAAGTTAGCGTATGCCAATCTCCTGTCTCAGTATATGAATTTCCATTATCAGCAACACACCATGTTCCACTTAACCTTCCACCATTATTGCATGAATATCTAGAGCACACTTCTTCAGCCCAGCTTCTATTTGGTGAATATTCTTGAACAAGTGTTTCGGTTCCATACTTCATGTTGCCTCCGCTTACTGTTACAGTTACAGTTCTATTAGATAAACTTTTACTATTAACTTTTCCATTATCAACTTTTGCATATGTTAATCCTTTGACATTATTTAAGGTAGTTTTTCCTGTATAAGTTGAACTTGTTCGATATTCTCCGCTTGAAATATTAGCACTTGAAATTGTCACTTTAGTTGATTTTGTATTTCCAGCTGCATCTTTTACCCAAAAATAATATGTTCCTGTATTACTTACATCATATTTATAACTTATGCTACTTGTTGTTTTACTTATATTATTCCAACTTGTTGGGGCACTTGATGAGGTTGTAAATTTATAGCCTACTAATCCCGCTTGAGTATCTCTTGCAACACCTGTTAATACTGCTATTTTGTTATCGCTTGTTCCTTCATTTACATTTATACTAATTGAATCTATGTTCCTATCAATGTTATTAATCGTTATCTTAGCTGATTTTGTATTTCCTAATACATCCTTTACCCAGAAATAATATGTTCCATTACTTGTTACTTTATATGTATAACTTTTTTCATCATTCGTTTTATTTGGTGTTACGTTTTGCCATCCACTTGTTGGAACACTTGATGAAGTTGTAAATTGATAACTTCCCAATCCTGATTTTAAATCTTGTGCCGTTCCTGTTAGTGTTATTTCTCTTGAATATTCTTCTGTTGATGATTTGACTTCTGCTTTATCTACTTCTAAATCAACATTATCTACTATTATATGTGCTTCATCTATTGATCCAGCATAATCTTTTACCCAGAAATAATATGTTTTATTTTCTATTACTGTTTTTTCTTGAGTTATTTCTGTACCTTTAATTGGGCTATTTTCTAATTCTATCCAATTTTCATCGTCTGCCTTTGGTTCTTCTGCTTTATCACTAAACATATATGCTACTAATCCTGATAAATTATCTTGTGCTTTTCCTATTAATTTTACACTTGTTGCATATGCTCTTTCTGGAACTTTTGTTAGTTCTATTTTATCTATTACTGAATCTGTATTATCTACTATTACTTCTTTTGTATCATCATCATCTGAATAGTTTCCAGCATTATCTATTGCACATGCTTTGTATGTTCCTTCTTCTTTTCCTTTTATTGTTGCTTTATTATTTGTTGCTGGTGTATATTCATCTTTATCTTCTGAACATTTTACATTTGCTTCTGATGTTTCACTTCCATCTTTATTCTTTATTTTTATTAAATACATTCCATATATCCCTGAACCTGCAAAGTCATTTGCTGTTACAGTTACATCTTTTTTACTTGCCCAATCACTATTTACTGATACTTCTGTTATTACTGGTGATTGTTTATCTATTTTTACCGGTGATACTCCAAATCCTGTTGTATTATCTTTTATTACTTCTGCTTTATATGTTGCATTACTTACTACACTTACATTTGTTGTTATTGTTGAATTTGTTCCACTTGCCCCAGTTGTGCTACTCCATCTTATTGATGTATCTTCTGATGTTTCTAATATTTCATTACTACCTACATCTTTTCTTACTCCAATAGTAATATTATCATTAAACCATGTTGTTTTTAAATCATCTGTTGTGCATTTATTTTCTTCAACTTTACATAATGTATAATCACTTGTTTTTTCATATGCCTTACATTTACCATCTTCATCTTCTAATTTTTCTTTTAACTTTGATTTATAATCATTATTTTCAAATGTTGATACTATTATATAACAATTCATACTTTCATTTGTTCTTGGGTCATATATATCCGTTTCATCATCTGGCATTACATACCCGTCATCAATTAAATCAGATACACTAATTGTAGTATATCCTGTTTCTCTTGCGTATTTTGCAGCAGCATTTTCCAAATATGATACTACGTTTTCGTATTCTTTTTGTAATGAATCATTTTTTATTTTTATGAATACTGCTGTAGATATTCCTATTATTACTCCAAGTATTGCTATTGCTGCTAGTAGTTCTACTAAAGTAAATCCTTTTCTCTTTTTCTTACTTCCTTTTTTTATTATATTTTTTTTAACATTTGTTTTTTTGCTAGTTTTCACTACTATCACCTAGTTTAATTTTATTATATTTTTTTAATTTATTCAATAGCAAAAAAGTTGTGAATAAGCCTTTTATTCACAACTATAAATTATTACTCCCGTTTTCCATAAATTGTCTTCATTTTCCAGTTTAAATCCAATATAGTCATAATCTATCCATATTCCATCTTCAACTTCTGTTTGTATAAGATTATTAATTTCTAACTTTGGAAAATTTTCACATACATTTTTTTTATAAACATATAACATATTATTTATTTCCAAATATTCGTTGTTTTTTGATTCATTTATTTCTGTATAACATGTTGGTACTCTATAAGAGGTAAATGTATTTTCAATTAATTCATTAATATCTTCAATACTTGTTATATCTTTAAGTAATTCATCTACAACTATATAATATTTTTTATCATTATTTTCAGCATATGTTTCACCAACTTTTACATCGCCTTGCATTAAATATGAATATAAATAATTATTTGTAATTAATTTTTCTATTTCAGCATTTGTTAGTTTATTATTTTGATTTACTTTTTGATTTGGATTATCTTTTTTTAAAATTCCTATTGCTATTAATACAAAGCAACAAATTAAAATTATTACTCCTACTATAATAAATATGATTAATTTTTTATTTTTAAGTATATATTTTTTCATTTATTAGCTCCTATTAATTATACCAATAATAAACTGTTATTGTATATTTATAATATGTATAAGGTGATCTTTTTACACAAGTTCTACCTTCTAAATTTTCTTCATTATTACGACAAGAATAACACATTCCATTTATTTCTGTTCCATTTTCACAATATTCATATCCGCTGCAAGTAGCATCGTAATTTCCATTCCATACACATGTAAATTTACATTGTCTCACAATATTTCTACTAGGACACGCGAAAGCTTCATGGCCCTTGTAATTTTTTAAAAATGGTTTTGTATTTTCATTAAAATCTGCAAACAAGTCACATTCATAGTAATCTTCAGTGCTTAAACGATAATAATTTTGCCTTTTGCATGTTGATTTTCCTTGTCCATCGCAAACTGAACATATACCATTTGAATACTGTGTGCAATATAAGCTATGTTTATCACCGATTTCTGTATATGTTTGGCCATAATCTGCTATACACATTTTTCCATAACGTTCTCCGCCATTATTGCACTCATATCTTCCTGAACAAACTTTCGTTTCAATAATAGGGTTGCTTTTGCTAACATCTATACCGTGTTTCATTTCTCCCCCATCTACTGTTACTGTGACAGTTTTATTAGATAAGATTTTACTAGCAACATATCCATTATCAACTTTTACATATGTTAAACCTTTAACATTACTCAAAGTCTTTTGGCCAGTATAGGTCGAGCTTAATTTATTTTTACCACTTGAAATATCTATACTTGATATTGTCACACTAGTTGATTTTGTATTTCCAGCTGCATCTTTTACCCAGAAATAATATGTTCCAGTTTTACTTACTTCATATTGATAGCTTATTTTATTTGTTGTTTTACTTAGAGTATTCCAACTTGTCGGGGTGCTTGATGTTTTTGTAAATGCATATCCTACTAATCCTGCTTGTTTATCCTGTGATGTTCCTATTAATGTTGCTATATTTCCTTTTGAGCTTTCTGTGGCTGTTAACTGAACTTCATCTATCCTTCTATCTATATTGTTTATTGTTATCTTAGCTGATTTTGTATTTCCTAATATATCCTTTACCCAGAAATAGTGTGTTCCATTATCTGTTATGCTTTCTGTTATATTATAAGTATCATTTTTCTCTTTACTTTTATTATTTGTTGATTCATTTACATTATCCCATCCACTTGTTGGAACACTTGATGAAGTTGTAAATTGATAGCTTCCTAATCCTGATTTTAGATCTTGAGCTATTCCTGTTAGTGTTATTTCTCTTGAATATTCTTCTGTTGATGATTTTACTTCTGCTTTATCTACTTCTAAATCAACATTATCTACTATTATATCTCTTCCGTCTACTGCTCCTGCATAGTCTTTTACCCAGAAATAATATGTTTTATTTTCTATTACTGTTTTTTCTTGAGTTATTTCTTCACTTACTATTGGACCATCATCCAATTCTTTCCAATTTTCATCGTCTGCTTTTGGTTTTGTTGCATCTTCACTAAACATATATGCTACTAATCCTGATAAATCATCTCGTGCTTTTCCTATTAATTTTACACTTGTTGCATATGCTCTTTCTGGAACTTTTGTTAGTTCTATTTTATCTATATCTGAATCTGTATTATCTACTACTACCTCTTTTGTATCATCATCATTTGAATAGTTTCCTGCATTATCTATTGCACATGCTTTATACGTTCCTTCTTCTTTTCCTTTTATTGTTGCTTTATTATTTTCGGCTTCCGTATATTCTCCTTTTGCTATTTTAGAACATTCTTTATTTGCTTCTGCTGTTATATTTCCAAGTTCATCTTTTATTTTTATTAAATATATTCCATATATTCCTGAACCTGCGAAATCATTTGCTGTTACTGTTACATCTTTTTTACTTGCCCAGTCACTATTTACTGATACTTCTGTTATTACTGGTGATTGTTTATCTATTTTTACTGGTGATACTCCAAATCCTGTTGTATTATCTTTTATTACTTCTGCTTTATATGTTGCATTACTTACTACACTTACATTTGTTGTTATTGTTGAATTTGTTCCACTTGCCCCAGTTGTGCTACTCCATCTTATTGATGTATCTTCTGATGTTTCTAATATTTCATTACTACCTACATCTTTTCTTACTCCAATAGTAATATTATCATTAAACCATGTTGTTTTTAAATCATCTGTTGTGCATTTATTTTCTTCAACTTTACATAATGTATAATCACTTGTTTTTTCATATGCCTTACATTTACCATCTTCATCTTCTAATTTTTCTTTTAACTTTGATTTATAATCATTATTTTCAAATGTTGATACTATTATATAGCAATTCATACTTTCATTTGTTCTCGGATCATATATATCTGTTTCATCATCTGGCATTACATAGCCTTCTTTTATTAAATCTTCAACACTTACAGTAGTATAACCAGTTTCTCTTGCATATTTTGATGCTGCATTTTCTAAATATGATACAACATTTTTATATTCTTTTTCCAAAGAATCATTCTTTATTTTTATGAATACTGCTGTGGATATTCCTATTATTACTCCAAGTATTGCTATTGCTGCTAGTAGTTCTACTAATGTAAATCCTTTTCTTTTCTTTTTAACATTTGCATTTTTTGTTATATTTTTTTTAGTATTTACTCTTTTGCTAGTTTTCACTACTATCACCTAGTTTAATTTTAATATATTTTTTTTGTTTATTCAATTAAAAAAAGCCATTGTTTAGGCTTTACTTGATTTTATTTAATTTAAAAAATTATTAACGGATATAAAGTATTATTTTTATTTTCATATATGGCTAAATCTTTATTATTTTTTGTAAAAATAACCTTATCTTCAATGTTAAATATGTTTTCTACTTTGTTTCCATTTTCTACTTTTTTTATGTATTTATCTGGTATTTCAATTACAGGATAATCTAAAAATTCTTTAATATTTTGAAATTTATAATTTCCGTTAAGAATTTCTTCTAATTTATATGAATCTTTTATATCAAAATTTCCTTGTTTAGTCCTAATTAAATTATTCATTGTTCCAATTGTATTAAGTTTTTCACATAAATCATTAATTAAAGACCTTATATATGTTCCTTTTGATACCTTTACTTTAAAAGTAATAATATCTTTATTGAATGAAATAAGTTCTAAGTTATATATATTTACTTTTCTTTTTGGTAATTCTATTAACTTATTATTCCTTGCATATTCATATAGTTTATTTCCATTAATTTTTACGGCAGAGTAAATTGGAACTTCCTGCATATATTCTTTTGGAAAATTACTAAAAACTTTTAATATATCTTCATTAGTTACTTTTATATTTTGTGTTTCAATTACATTTCCGGTTATATCTAATGTATCAGTTTTTACACCAAGTTTAATTTCAGCAATATACTCTTTATCATAACCCGTGATTAAATCTACTAATTTAGTATATTTTCCAAATAAGCAAATCATTACTCCCGTAGCTAATGGGTCAAGTGTTCCAGTATGGCCAATTTTTTTCATAGAAAAAATATGATTAAGTTTATTAATCACATCTCTGCTTGTCATATTTTTATCTTTATTTATCAACAATAAACCATTCATATTTTTTCACTTCTTTAATTTAATGATTTTATAATATCTTCTATTTTTTTGCCATATTCTATTGATTCATCATAATAAAATTTTATTTCTGGAGTATGTCTTATATCTACTCTTTCACTAACTTTTCCACGAATATAGGGTGCGGCTTCATTTAATTCTTTCTCAATTTCTTTTTTTGTTAACTTACTAAAAGACGTAAAATATACTTTACAAAAGCTCAAATCATTTGTGACAGTGCATCCAGTAATTGTTACTGTTTTTAATAATTCATCATTTGCTTCGTTTGCTAATATATCACTTATATTTCTTGATATATCTGATGCAATTCTATCTATTTTATGATTAGACATGCTTTACCTCAACCATTTCATAACATTCAATAATATCGCCTTCTTTAAAGTCATTAAATTTTTCAAGGGTTATTCCACATTCAAAACCTTTTTTAACTTCTTTTGCACTATCTTTTTCTCTTTGCAAAGTAGCGATTTTATCATCACTTGTTATAATTATTCCATCTCTAATTACTCTTGCAAGTGCATTATGCTTAACTACTCCATCAGTAATATACGACCCAGCTATATTTCCAACTTTAGAAAATTTAAATATCTTTCTAATTTCAGCACTTCCTAATACTTTTTCTTCAAATTCTGGATCGAGTAATCCATTAATAGCAGCTTCAATATCTTCCACTAATTTATAAATTATAGTGTATAATCTTATATCAATATTGTTATCTTTAGCTAATTCTTTAGTATTATTACCTGCTACTACATTAAAGCCAATAATTATTGCATTAGATGCTGTTGCTAAAACTACATCTGATTCTGTAATTGCACCAATTCCACTACGAATTACTTTTACTTTTACATCTTTAGTAGTAACTTTTTCTAATGCATTTTTAACTGCTTCTTCAGAACCTCTAACATCAGCTTTTAACACTATATTAATTTCTTTATTGCCGGAATCAACTGATGCAAATAAATCATCAAGTGATACTTTCTTTTGCTTATTTTCATTTAATTTTACTAAATTTTCTCTTTTTTCTGCAATACTTTTAGCTTCTGTTTCTGTTTCAAATGCCATAAATTTATCTCCAGCAGATGGATTTTTTGTAAGTCCTGTAATTTCTACTGGTGTAGATGGTCCAGCTTCAACAATAGATTCACCTCTATCATTTTTCATAGTTCTTACTTTTGCATAACTAGTTCCAACTACTATTGGATCTCCTATTCTTAATGTTCCATTTTGGATTAAAAATGATGCTATTCCACCAACATTTTTGTCTAGTCTTGATTCTATTACTGCCCCAACAGCATATCTATTTGGATTGGCTTTATATTCATTTACTTCTGCTATAGCTAAAATTGTTTCTAATAACAAATCAATTCCTTCACCAGTTCTTGCCGAAATATTAATAAATGGAACATCTCCGCCCCATGATTCTGGCGTAATTCCTGCTTCATTCATTTCAGTCAATACTCTATCAATATTTGCATCTGGTTTATCAATTTTATTTACTGCTACTATTATTGGAACATTTGCACTTTTAGCGTGATCTATCGCTTCTTTAGTTTGTGGTTTTACTCCATCATCTGCTGCAACAATAATTATAACTATATCTGTAACACTAGCTCCTCTTGCTCTCATTTCAGTAAAAGCTTCATGCCCCGGTGTATCAATAAATGTTATAAGTTCGTCTTTATATTTTGTTTGATATGCTCCAATGTGTTGCGTTATCCCACCAAATTCTTTATCAACTACATGAGTATTTCTTATATAATCTAAAAGGGTTGTTTTTCCATGATCTACATGACCCATTATTGTTACAATTGGTGGTCTTTTAATTAAATCTTCTTCTTTATCAACTATTTCGTATTCTTCAAAATTAGCAACATCCTGTGTTTCTTCTCTTTTTAAAGTTTTACCATAATCTAAAGCAACTATTTCAGCATTTTCAAAATCTATATTTTGGTTTATGCTAACCATTAATCCTAAACTAATTAGTTTTTTTATAATATCTGTGCCACTTATATTTAAAGAATCAGCCAAGTCTTTTACTGTCATTCCATTTTTATAAAGAACAATATTGTCATCTAATGTATTACCCATTAATTTGTTTTTATGTTTATACATTTCTTTTTTCAAAATGTTAAATTCATTTTTACTATTAGAATCCTTTTTCTTTAACTTTTGCTTGCTTACGCCTTCTTTCATTTTTTTATCAAATGTGCTAGATGTTAATATTTCATCAACCTTATCATCAATGTCATCTTCTTCTTCAAAAGTTATTTCTTCATCTGTGCTAATCAAATTTATAGTATTATCTAACATAATAATGTCATCATCACTAAGTTCGTAATTGCCATCTTTGGCATTAATTCCCAATTCAGCACATTTTTTTAATATTTCTGCTACTGATAAATTAACATCCTTTGCGTAATCTTTAATAGTCATGCTATCACTTTCCTTTCTTTTAATTATTTATAATCTTTATTAAATCTTCATATATATTATCTGGTATTTCTACTCCTAATATTTTATTCAATATTTTACTTTTTCTTGCTTTTTCTATTACTTCTTTATCTTTTTTTAAGTATGCTCCACGTCCGTTGCTTTTTCCAGTTTCATCAATTATTATTTTTTCTTCTGGCGTTCTTACTATTCTCAGCAATTCCTTTTTAGGATATTTTTCTTTAGTAACCACACAACTTCTCATAGGAATTTTTTTTGTTTTCATTAACTATTACCTGCTTTATTTATTTCTTCCATTGTTTTTATTTCTAATGTATATTTTGTTAAACGACTTGCAAGTTTTATGTTGCTTCCTTTTTTACCAATTGCTAATGATAAATTATCTTCATTAACTATTACTAATGCTTTTTTATTTTCTTCATCGGTAATACTAACTATTACATCTTTAGCTGGTGTCATTGCATTTTTAATAAATTCAGCTGGATCATCACTATATGGAACTATATCTATTCTTTCTCCATTTAATTCTTTTAATATTCCTGCTATTCTTGAACCTCTTTCACCAATACATGAACCAATTGCATCAATTCTTTCATTAGTTGAATAAACAGCAACTTTGCTACGAATTCCTGGTTCACGAACTACCATTTCTAAAACAATTGTGCCGTTTGCTACTTCTGGTATTTCATGTTCAAATAATCTTTTTATAAATCCATAATTCTTTCTTGATAATTTTATTACTGGTCCTTTTGGTCCATTTTCCACTTTTGTTAAGTATACTTTTATATTTGAACCCATAATTATCTTTTCACCAGGTATGATGTCTTTTTTAGGTAAAATCCCTCTAGTTCTTCCTAAATCTATATAGTAGTTATTTTGGTCTTCTAATGCAACCATTCCTATCATTAATTCATCTTGTTTATCAGCAAATTCTTCTATTATACTTGCTTTTTCTGCTTCTCTTATTTTTTGCATTACAACTTGCTTAGCTGTTCCTGCAGCAACACGTCCAAAATCAGCTGGAGTTACTTCCTGTTCTATAGTTTCACCTACTGTTATGTTTGGAACAATTTTTTTAGCATCTTCTAATAAGATTTGTGCATCTCTATTAATTGTAGGTTCTATTTTTTTAACATTTCCTTCTTCGTCTATTTCTTCTTTTCCATCATCATATTCATCTACAACTACTAAATATGAGTATACTTTAATGTCTCCAGTTTCTCTATTAATATCTACTCTAACGTTTGTTTTTGAATTAAAGTTTTTCTTATAAGCTGTTTGTAATGCTAATTGCAATGCTTCAAATACAACGTCTGGACTAATATTTTTTTCAGCCACTAAATTGTCTAATGCTTTTATTAATTCTTTACTTTTCATTTTAACCTCTTTCCTTACTTATAACATCCATTATGAAACTATCATCAGTTATGTTGGCATCATCCACAATCTTATCAACTATTTTAGTAGCTTCTACAATCATTTCAAGATCTATACCACCAATTTTATCTAATGTTATTGTTAAAAAATTATACTTTCCTTTTTTTTCATATGTGATATCATCAACTATTATTTCTTCGCTATCTAAAGATTCTTGTAATTTTACTTTTAATTTTTCTAATTTTTCTTGCATAACGCCTCCTTAACTAATAATAAAAGTGGGATTTTCTGCCCACTTAAAAATTGCAATTAAATTATATCATATTTTTTTTAAAATTAAAACCCTAAATTTTTTTTGCTAAGTTTATTGTTGATTTTCATTTTATTAATCCATTTTGAACATATTTTGTTTCATTTATAATAACAAAAGCATCTGGATTATTTTTTCTTATTATTTTTGTTAAACTTTTAAGTTTACTTTTATTAAGTTGAATTAATAACATATCTTTTTTTTCTTTATTATATGGATTTTTTAAATCTAAAACGGATACACCAAATCCATTTTTTCTTATTTCTTTTAACATATTTGCTTCTTTTTTTTCATCTATTATAGCTTGAACTGCTATTAATCCTTCTACATATTTATTGGATATAAATGTTCCAACATATGTTCCTGTTGCATATCCTCCAGCATAAAAAATTGGAATTAAAATAGAATTTAGATTACCACTTAATGCTTCTCTTGCTGCAAAAAACCAAATTAAAACCTCAAAAAAAGCAACAATAGCTGGTGTAATATTTTTCCCCTTTACTACTAAAACCGTTCTAATAGTTCCTAAGCTTACATCCACTATTCTTGCTAAAAATATTTTAAAGCATATTATTATCATTTTTAATCACCCTTTTTATTTCATTACATTTATTATTATGGCTATTGTAATTAAAATTAAAAGGGTAATTGCAATAATTGCTAATCCTAATATTTTATTTTCTTCTTTTCGATATTCAACTTTATTTTCTCTACCATATTTTTCACTTAATAACTCTAATTTTTGAGCATGTTTGTCATTCATTTTATTTTGATAATCTATTTGTTCTTGACTCATAAGCATGCCACAAAATTTACAAGTTACTCCTTTATTTGGCAAAGGCCTTCCACATCTTGAGCAAATCATAATCCTCCTTATGGCAATGTTTTACCAACATAAGTTACTTTTGCATAGCCATTATCGCTATGGCCAGTTTCACTTCCACCCGTAGTTGATTCAAATGATGTGTTTCCTGCGTATGTTGCGGCATTTGACATATAATAACTACTATTTAATAGGCATCCTGATGGATACTTTGATGCAGTTGATGATGTGTAAACGTATCCGGATCCACCGCCACCACCAGTTGCACGTGTTCTAGATCTGCTACTATAATTTCCAGCAGCTGATCCTCCATACCAGCCGCCTCCTCCAGCACCATTTGAGTAATAGGAAGTGTTGTTATATTTATATCCTGTGTCACCGCCAGCGCCGAAAGTCCCTGCATCACCATAGTAATTCGTTGATGATCCTGATGTTCTTGCTCCACCAGATGTTTGAGTTCCTCCATTTCCTGCCCATGCAGAATATGAAGAACTATAATATGAACCGTCTAAACCATTAGTTCCACCACCAGCACCTCCTGCGGCTTTATATGTTGAATTATATGCATACGCACCACCGCCACCACCTGCAACGATTACTCTAGCATATAAGCTATCACTATTTATACGAATGTCAGTGCCACCGCCACCGGCTCCACCTCGATATCCAGCGTTTCCACCGCCATTAACACCTCCTCCGGTTTGAACCGTATATGTAGAAGTTGTTCCATAGCTTCCTTGGCCACCGGTATGTATGTATATAGTATCTCCTTTATTTAAATAAACATATCCTTTTGAATAACCACCTTTTCCACCAGCTGCATAACTTTCATTATATGATCCGCCTTGGGCTCCCCATACTTGTAAATAATAATAACCACTAACTTCAATTTCTTTTGTTTGAACTGAACTTTTATATGCAAAAACTCCATTATAAACATAATCGGTTTCTGCCGTTGTAGTCATTATCGCTGATTCTTTTCCACTGGCATCTACTGAATACGCTTTAAACGTATATTCAGTTAGCGGTTCTAAATTACTAAATGTGTAAGAACTGCTTGTGCTAGATACATAAGATTCGCCATTATTTGAACTGTAATAATATTTAGTTGGTGTGCTTCCTATATTGCTATTAGTAAGTTTAATTGTAACATTTTGTCCTGAAACTGTATTAGACATACTTTCAAGAATTGGTCCATTTGAAACATCTAAGTATGCAACACAACTAGTTCTACTTGTTGCAGAAATTACAACTTTTTGATTCTTAATTGATAAAGTAGAAGTTCCTGTGCATGCTGATTTGCTTGTATTTAAATCAAAAAATACATTTGAAGGAATTTCTTTAGCTTCATAGTATGTTGGAGAGCCTGATTTTGATTGTAAATAAATTTTTAGTTGTATGTCAACATCCATTGCATCCATGTAAGCTGTACATACATCTTTTCCTGATGCATCAATACTAAACATATTTTCTTCATCTAAATAAGTTAATGTAGATCCATTTTCACATCCACTTTTATTTGTATTTAAAGTATATCCTATTGATGGTAATGACGTTGTTTCCAGTTTAGTGTATTCTCCAGTTCCTACTCCATCGGAATTTATATTTTCAGCATATACATTAAGGGTTAAATCTAAATTTGCAGTTGAGTCAAAATAAAGATAACATACATCATGTCCATAAGCAGTAATATCCGCATCAAATGTTGTAGGATGATATGTAATTGTTGAACCATTTGTGCAATAACTTTTACTTGAATTATATGCATAGCCTGCTTCTGGTATGTATGGATAAAGGGCATACGTTCCTACACCATTTCCATTAGCGTCTCTTTCCTCTGCCATAACTCTAATATCTAAATCTGCAATTTCTCCAGTTGAACCACCTATTACTGGTGTTTTATCTATTACTTGATAAAAAGCATA
Source organism: uncultured Bacilli bacterium (assembly GCA_944371315.1). Lineage (GTDB taxonomy): Bacteria > Bacillota_I > Bacilli_A > RF39 > UBA660 > Onthocola_B. The sequence continues at coordinate 28,491 of CALVXN010000012.1, forward strand.
TGAAACAATTATTCCAATACATGCTAAAAGCACTACCACAAATGAAGCTATTAATGGTAGTTTATGCTTTTTTAAGGTATCTGTAATATCTTTATTAAATATTGTTTTTAATCTATGTAAATCAATAGATTTGATAGCCCTTTTCTTCATATGCCTCTTACCTATCCTATAATTATTTTAAATTATTATAGTGGTAAAGTCAATTTGTTTTATAAATAAAAAAGTCAAAAAAATATAATTTGACTTTTTTATTGAACTAGTCAACAAAAAGTAGACAGTTAAATAGAATTTATTTGAACCCTAGTTGAGTTCTATACTCAACTGGGG